>CAMYJJ010000170.1 GCA_947258735.1 Thermodesulfovibrionia bacterium
ACATACGCAGAGTTCGGTCTTTGAGAGGGCGTAAATAATCTTTGAACGGGTAGGATCAGCAAGCACACTGAAGGTATCCGATAGATTACGTGCCTCGTCATCCGTGAGCATGTCTTTCAGAATGGCCGTTACCTTTGCTTTGTTTACAGATTTAATTTGACAGACATCCTGAACATTCCTGGGTGTCATACAAAATCTCCTTTGATCATTTGAACACTTGTTCAAATATAATAAATAATTTATAATAATGTCAATATCAAAATGAGAATCTATGGTTATTGGAAAATATTCAGGTATGCTCTTTGTTTATTCTTCCGGGAACACTTGCGTGTAAATGAAGAAAGTCTATAATAGGGAATCGTCATTCAGGCATGTCCGGAATGACGGCAGATGAGTATCTGCTCAAATACCAGGAGTGCCCTTTTTTGTTACAATAAGTTTGATAATTGACCATGAAGAGAATCGTGTTATTCACATTAATGATATTAATATTGATGTTTTCTCCTGAAACATACGGAGAGGACATGACGATTAATATTATTTACACAGGAAGCCTGCAGGGAGAACTGGAACCGTGCGGCTGTTCCCCGCAATCTGATTTTGGAGGGCTTGCCCGATTTGCAGGATTTCTCAATGACCATGAAAAAAGCCTGTCTCCTTACATATTAATTGATGCAGGGAATTTTCTCGCAAAGGACTCGCCCCAGGGCAGGCTGAAGGCTGATGCCATGCTTGAGTCGTTCGGTATATTGAACTATGACGCTGTGGCCCTGCTGCCGGATGCTGAAGCTGTTGCAGAAGATTATATTATTCCCTTGATGGAAGAATATAAAATCCCGACGTTATCATTTACTCCTGGATTCAACCAGTCAGTTTCCAAAATGCAAGGTCCGGTAGAGATAAATATAAGCGTCGATCCGGTAGCATGTCCTGAGGGCAAGGTGAACATACTTCTTACTGATCACCCTGTGACAGCAGCGTCCGGAATAACAGGATGGGACCTCATCATCTCATCATCAGGTGAAATTATGGAAGAGCCTGTAAAGATTGGTTCCACCCTGATAACCGCGGGCTATCCCAGGGGTGAGAAATTCGGCGTTCTTACTCTTACGGTCAATAACAGGGGCAAGGTTTTACATTCCCGGCACGAATGGATTCCACTGGGAAATGAGATCGAAGAAGATAAAAGGGTCCGCAAGGTCCTGGATAATTATGATAACAGGGTTGCACAATATTACAGAGAATCTGTAAAGCCATTACCGGGCACAACATATCTTGGTGTATCAGGATGCGTTGAATGTCATCAGCCCTTTGTTGAGAGCTGGGAAAAGACACGTCATGCCCATGCATTTGCAAGCCTTGAGGAAACAGGTAAATCATCTGATCCTGAATGTATTGTCTGTCATTCTGTTGGATTCGGAGAAAAAGGCGGGTTCTTCAGTCTGGAAGCCACGCCCGGACTGGCCAATGTACAGTGTGAGGAGTGCCACGGTCTGAACAGGGAACATGTTTCAGATTTTTCAGCGATGAGACCAGTCACAGAAACTGTCTGCCTGAAGTGCCATACAAAGGCCAACAGCCCGGAATTTAATTATCTTCAATATTTAAAAAAAATAAAACATAGATGAAGGAGGGTGTTGTAATGTTTAAGAAAATAATGTTTCTATTTCTGATTATGCTTCTGGTATCTTCATATGCTTTTGCTTCGGACGATATGACCATAGTCGGGGTATATGACAGGGTGCCCGGACAATCATTTTCCTTTGATGGAGAGCAGGTTGAGATTATTGAATTTCTCAGTTTTTATTGCGGGCATTGTTATCATTTTGAGAGGTCCATTCCCATTATAAAGGGGAACTTTCCGAAACAGATTAAATGGAGGACAGTACCGATTTTCTGGGGTAATGGTTCACCAAAGCCAGGAGAAGCCTATTTTATAGCGGTTGATGAAGGAAAGGGAGATCAGATGAAAAAGGCCCTTTTTGAAGCGGTATTTGTTGAAAAACAGGACATAGGCAACATTGAGGTCCTTGAAAACATCGGGATGAAAATCGGACTGGGTTTTGATTTCAGTACAAAACTCAGGGGTGGAGAAAAGGCAACAGCTGCCAGAGAGGCACTTGATATGGCGCGGGCCTATGGGGTGAATGAGACACCTTCCCTTATTATTGCCAATAACATAAGGACAAGTCCGGGTAAAGTAAACGGCAATGTGGAACTGCTTCGTGAAAATACGATCATGATACTGAAGAGTATTTTTAACAGGAAATAAACAATGAAAGTCCTTGCTGTTGAAACAGCCACTATTGCCGGAAGTGCAGCGATCTGTGATGATACATCGGGATTAATCGGCGAGTTCAAAATCAATGTTAAGGTAGCCCATGCAGAAAGACTGATGCCCTCCATACAATGGCTTCTGGAGTCCTCCCGTATACCAATCGAGGAGATTGATGCGTTTGCCATATCAATAGGCCCCGGTTCATTTACCGGGTTAAGAATTGGTCTCAGTACAGTAAAGGGTCTTGCGTATGCAACAAAAAAACCCGTTGTTGCTGTACCTACCCTTGATGCCTTTGCCAGAATAGTACCGTTTTCTGCTTATCAGATATGTCCATTGCTTGATGCAAGAAAAGATGAAGTCTTTGCAGGTCTGTATGCATGGGATGAACATACTATGATAAAAATTATGCAGGAAAGAGCGATAAGACCGGATGATCTTGTAAAGGAGATCACGGAAAAGACGGTTTTTATCGGTGACGGTATTTTACGGTATGGAGACATGATAACGGACTTGTGCGGCGATAACGCTATATTCCCGCCCCTCTCTATAAGGACTCCCTCTGCAGCGACGGTCGGTGACATCGCTTTAGAAAAAATGAAACAGGGAGATTATGCTGATCCTGTTTCCCTTACCCCCTTTTATATCAGAAAATCAGAGGCAGAGCTTAATTGGAAAGGCTGATGGTCAGGGACATGAGTGGGGAAGATCTTCATGATGTGCATGCTCTGGAAATCGGAAGTGACCCATCCCCGTGGTCTGTCCGTTCCTTGCAATATGAGATTGACAATAGAAACGCGATTTTAAAAATAGCAGTCCTTGATGAGAAAGTTATCGGATATATATGTATCAGGACGTTACTTGATATTACCCATGTCATGAAGATTAATGTTCATTCTGAGTTCAGGAGGAAAGGGATCGGCAGCGCTCTATTGACTGAATCATTGAAAAAACTGAGAACCCTGCAACCTGATGTAAAACAGGTCACTCTGGAGGTGAGAGAATCAAACAGGGCAGCTGGTGAACTTTACCGTAAATATGGATTCAGCATAGCAGGAGTGAGAAAAAACTATTTTAGAAATCCCACTGAGGACGGGACGATTATGCAGATGGATATGTAGACCGGTACCGCGAAATGTTTTAGGGAGTATTAAATAGCGTCTATCTATAAAGTGCATTTTTTATTTTTGTCATGCCCGAAGTCAGTAGTCGGACATCCAGAACTTACTGAAAACACTGGATTCCCGCTCAACAGACCGCGGGAATGACGGTTCAATGTTTAAATTTATGGACAGACACTAAATAATATAATGAAAGTGAGACGTATCAATGTCTAAAGAAAAAAACCTGTCCATATTTGAGAAGTATCTGACCCTATGGGTGTTACTTTGCATAGGAGCAGGGATCATGCTTGGGAAAATGGCGCCCGGTGTTGCGATGACTCTTGATTCATGGTCAGTGTATCAGGTCTCGATACCCATTGCAATCTGTCTTTTCTTCATGATGTATCCGATCATGGTAAAGATCGATTTTACAGAGGTTGTACGTGCTGCAAAAACCCCAAAACCGGTTGTTCTGACATTAATTATAAACTGGGCCATAAAGCCATTTACCATGTATGCGATAGCCTATTTTTTCCTTGGCTATCTTTTTAGAGATTATATTCCGGGCACTGAGATCATAAAGGGCGGTCAGGAGGTTGAGCTGTGGAGGAGTTATATCTCAGGGTCCATTCTTCTGGGGATAGCCCCCTGTACGGCAATGGTATTAATGTGGGGGTATCTTGCAAAAGGCAATGACGGGCATACCCTTGTCATGGTGGCGATCAACTCATTAACCATGCTTTTCTTGTATGCCCCGCTCGGGAGTTTGTTGCTTGGCATTAATGCCATGCCCATTCCGTGGAAGACAATGCTTCTTTCCGTTGGGATATATGTTGCGCTTCCGCTCATTGCAGGATATGTTTCCAGAAAATGGATTATCAATAGCAAAGGACGGGACTGGTTTGATAAACAATTTCTGCATTATCTGACGCCGCTCAGCATTATGGCATTGCTTGCGACTCTGGTAGTACTGTTCTCCTTGAAAGGTGAAGTTATTACAGGGAACCCGTTGACCATTCTCTGGATATCCATACCTCTTTTAATACAGACGATTGTTATTTTTGTGCTGGGCTACTTTGTTCTGGCAAGAATATTTAAATTATCGTATGAGGACGCAGCCCCGACCGCAATGATAGGGGCCTCGAATCACTTTGAAGTTGCCATAGCAACATCGACAATGCTTTTCGGTCTTTCGTCAGGTGCGGCCCTGACAACAGTTGTTGGAGTGATGATCGAAGTGCCGGTCATGCTCATGCTTGTCTCAATCTGCAGGAAAAAATGCTATCTCTTTAATGGCTGCAACCTTGATCTTCCACAATGCAGGCCTGTTTGTACTGTTTCAGAAGCGATAAAACGACAGAGCTCGTGATGGAGGAATATTGTATGATACGTATTGATGCTGGAAAAAGAATGAGGGTATGTATGCAACTAATACCGGTACATCTTTCTGTAAATTAAATATAATGCTACAGGTGCAGCAGTACATAGCATGCCTATGATTACATTTTCAAGGATCAGGTCTCGCCCGCTCACATTCATGAGGATGAATTCCATAATAAAAGACGGCAGGAGTAACCCTCCGCTAATCAGTATGATATGATGTCTCGTTATTTTGTCATTGAAAAATATGTATATACCAATTGGAATAAAGGTAAGCGCATACCACATGATTTTGTAGCCTTTCAATAAAGACATTTTAACTTTGGAGATAAAACTGACAGCAACAGCTCCCGGAGAAAATTCAAACGTATGCGCATTGTGAACGCTGTTAATATAGACCTTGAGAACTGTTCCATTATACGATATTGCCAGTTTTCCCGGTTCTGTGTTTGAAAAAATATCAGGCACAATAATGTCGGGTGTTCCATTGTTTCCGGTAAAGGGGGTGCGGATACGAAAAATCAGATCATCCCCTTCCTGTCCAAGGGTAAAGTTCCGCTGACTGGGGTTCGCTGATAACGAGATGATGCGTGCAGGCCCATTCTGTGTTGTCTTATGTGTCGCAACCGTTGTCATCAAGGTAAATTGAGAGGACTCCGTGATTCTTTCCGTCAAATACACTGGAGGCTCTGTACTTCTAAGCCAATGTTTGGGGCCGAGAGAAATGCCTGAAGTTTGCAGAACATGACCGGGCTGACCGACCCAGCCCAGCCCGGGAAGGTGACCTGTCGTATCTTGATAGCTTCCTCTTCCAGAAAAATGATATGATGCAAGCAGGGAGGTTCCTCTTAATCCAAATGAGGTCTTTCCAGAAAAAAAGTGTATCATATCTTCCTGTGGAAGGACCCTGTCAGCAATATGCAGTTCCGAAATAAATCCTTCCCATGGCCTGTCATCGGTAAGCTCATTGCCAATAAGCAACAGAAACGTTTTATCCCAGTTGCGGACATCTGTCTGAAACTGCGCGAGAATCGTGATACCTATTGCTAATGAAATGTATGATAAAAAGAACCAGCGATAAAAAAAGTATCCGAGCACCCCTCCCGCACTATTTGAAAAAACGTCATATAAAGAAGGGTATCTCCCGGGTTGAAATATCTGGAGTACTTCAATTATAGATGATGATCCAAAGCTGATCAGGAAGACCAGACCCAGGACAGAGACACCTCCCATATGTTTTCGCTGCAGCAGGTACCCGGTAAGACCAAAACCGAATGGTAGAAATAACAGCACATTTAACGCTATGTCCAGATAGGTTGAATGCCCCCAATGTAAAATGAAATAAGATTGATCTAGTGTGGGAAAATAACCATTGAATGAGAAATTCCAAGGAAAGAGTGTCTTGTATATTATAAAAATAAGGCTAACGATAAGTATCGTTATATGGAACAGTTTTTGTCGTTTAGCCATAATGCTCATAGGCACAAATAAAAAGGGGCTTGTCTGAACAAGCCCCTTTGGTCTGACTCAATATGTTACTTATAATATGTACTACTTATGAACAGCACACTTTTTGGATTTACCACTAGCAGAGTTTTTGCATCTCTTGCCTTCCTTTGTTTTTGCTGCACATCTTGCTTTCTTTGCCATCTTTTCTCCTTTCCTCATTGCAAGGTCTTATTTGGTAACCTGCAATGC
>CAMYJJ010000171.1 GCA_947258735.1 Thermodesulfovibrionia bacterium
AATTCAGCTTCACGACCATTCATCCTTATATACATGATCCTGAGCGGTCCTTTTCTGAATAACACTTTTTTATCAGTTGTAAGACTGATCCTTGAGACCCCGGTAATTTTTGATCCGGCAATATCAAATCTGACATCAATATCACAGTCCGGATATTGGAGAGTATCCGCATGACTCTGCACTGGTGTCAGTAAATGACCAAGAATGAGTACTACCAAACTGGTAAATATTGAAATAATGGAAATCATAATATGTCTAACAGTATAACAAAGGATCAGCCGAAATGAAAAAATTCCATTTTTTCATATAGCAACTGTTCATCACTATAAGCACCTTATGCATAAATACAGAGTACGAAATTAAATATTGTGATAAACTGTGTTATGAAAAATCATATGTTCTGATTCATCTGCCGGAATACCCTATGCTATTGGAACATACATCATTACAGGGTGGCTCCGTGCAGTATTTCATGTCTCTGTGTATAATTTAAGGTGCATTTATAATATCAAATTTTAATAATCAGAAAGGAGTTTACTGTGTCAGAAAAAAACCACATTCCTGTGCCAAAGGGAACCCCGGCATATTTTTGTGCCGACTGCGGAGCTGTCGCCCTCAGTGCCGACGATGTCTGTAAAGTTATGGGGGTAGGAAAGAAGGCAGACTGGTGCGGCACAAAAGGAGTAAAACCTCCCTCATATTGTCATAACAAAGTTCATAAAGCCCGGTGGCAGTGCAAGAATTGCGGACAGATAGCTGTTAATCCTGAACTGCTCTGCGAACCAGAGAAACTTGACTCATCCGATTAGGTTCTGCCTGAAACGGAGTGATGATCGCACTGGTGCACGGAAACCTGCTGGTCTCCATAGTTAACGGGGTGTTTCTGTTTTACGATTATTGGCAGAAATCAGATACGTTTTGTCACCGGCTGCCTGGAGATCCGGAGAGCGGTCCTGCCTGATCCCATAGGTTTCAAGTATATTCTTATGGGTAGTAAGCGCCATTTGCCGGTCAATAGTAATCTGTGATCCCTGTTCATTGGAAAACGTCACCTTGGCATCACAGGAAGTTACCACCATCTTGTACATTTCATCAAAACTGCTGATCGATGAACCATTCACACTCTCTACAATCCAGCCGGCTACTTGTCTATAATCCCTGTTGACTTCAGCGGGCAGTACATTGATGACCGTTACCGCTTCTTTCCTGTCTTTTGAACTCCAGTTCGAGAGCTTCTCTCTGAGATCCTCTGCGTCAGATTTCCATTCGTTAAGTATGTTTTTCGTAAGCGGGCTGAAAATCAAACCTCCAAAAATAAAATAACGTGGCTGTGTATCATACTGCTCAGGGGGAACCAGCAAAAAATCTTCCCGTGTTGTATCAAGAGATATGATAAGGTCTTTTATTTCTCCTGAACGCCATATCTGCACATGAATATCATCCCCTACCTGATGCTGTTCAACTGCATAATTATATCGAGCAAATACATCCGGCTCAATTTCCATTGTCCCGTCAGAAAACACCCTGCTTCCGTTAATCGATACGAGCCGGTCCAGTATATCGATCTTCCCTTCTGCGGGAGACCCGTCCACTACCTTGCTGATGCTGATACCCGGGTGCCTGCGCATTGCATCCTCATCTTCTGTTTCCAGGTTGTTTGCGTATTCTGTAATCAGACCAAGATGCGGGAAGCCATTATACACACCATCTTCTATGTCCATAAGAAAGTGATTGATTACCGTGGTAGGGATAGCATGCGCAATTGTTCCTGATTTATTGGCCTGCATTACAATACCTGCTATCTCACCCTGATACAATACTGGTCCGCCACTGTACCCCGCCTCAATCAGGGACAATATTTCTCCTGCAAGCAACGTGCTGCTGCTGTGCCTGTAGAGCCTGTGTCTGTTATCAGTCAAAACGCCATCAGTGATAGTCAGCTGCTCATGATCAGGGAATCCGTAGATAAGCACTTTTTCGTGATGAACCAGTCTGGAAGAAATGTTAAGCGGCTCGGTATTATTAAAAAATCCTGTATCCTTTACATGAAGAATTGCCAGGTCTGACTCATGGGATACAAAGGCAACATAAGCCTCATAATGTCTGTCCTCCAGGGCTTTTCTTACCTTGATATCAGTGCTGTCTGCAATAACATGGGCACTGGTGATAATTCGATGACCGGAAATTATGCTTCCCGTTCCTGTTTCAATACTGTCGGGCAGTGTTACCCATGGGTTGCTGTAATCCGGTTCATTTACAACAGAATAAATCTGTACTATGGAATTATTGTTATCATCGTTCAACCCGTGTTCCGCAAAAGCAGGGACATTCAGCACCCATGATGATAGAATGCACATACCATAAAGTATGTTGAGAATAAATATATGTACGGTTCTGTTTGCTGTCATTAGTCCATCGGCAGATCACCCGGTCTGGTTTCAATAAATAAATCCAGATCATAAAAAGGTTATGTATCATTTCAGTCACCTCTTGTCTGCTTAATTATTTTTCGGTTTTCAGGCGTAAAATCTTTAAAATAAATTAAGTGATGGACAAATACTACGTGTCTTAAAAGCTGGAACAGATTGATATTCCTTATAAATCATTAGATAGGGGGTGAGGATTGTGCGGGCATAAAAGTGCCCGTCTGGAGGTTTTACACCCCCGAGACGGGCACTGTACGTTGCAAGCGGTTAAAATTAACCTTAAGACTATTCAGCAATTACCGGGTCATGGCATTTTCTCAATAATTGTTGAAATAACTGCAACAACTCTCCGGTTCATCTGTCTTCCCTCTGCTGTGCTGTTATCTGCAATCGGGCGCGACTCACCGTATCCTTCAGCCTTGATACGGGAAGGATGGATTCCAAAATCCACTAAATGCTGCATAACATTCAAAGCTCTCTTCTCAGAGAGTTTCAGGTTATGTCCATCATTCCCTGCACTGTCAGTATGTCCTTCAATGACAGCAGTAGTATCCGGATATGTTTTGAGAAAATTGGCCACCTTCTCAATATGATCATGAAATGCATTTTTCACAACTGCACTGTTGGTATCAAAATCCACTTTCATTTCAATTGAGACTTTTTCTTTAATCGGCAAGGGACAGCCAGCTGCATCGACCTTAATTCCCCTTGCAGTTCGGGGACAGTTGTCCTGGTAGTCATAGACCCCGTCTTTATCGCTGTCCAGGGGACAACCTGATGAGTCAACAGCGGCCCTGGATGGGGTACCGGAACACCTGTCCCGCGAGTCAGGTACGCCATCTCCATCGCTGTCCATGGGACATCCCTTTCCGTCGACCGCAACGCCCGTAGGAGTTCCGGTGCACTGGTCCATATCGTCTGACACCCCGTCACCATCTGAATCTACAGGACACCCGCTTCCATCTACCTGTACACCGGACGGCGTGTTCGCGCATGAATCCATATCGTCTGTGACACCGTCACCGTCACTGTCCATCGGCTCCGGCTTGGGCGGCGGCGGGGCTGCTTTTTCGGGTTTTGCTCCGATGAGATAGGAGAGTCCGGCTTTATACAGAAGATTATGATTTGTTTCATCAAAGGATATGATATGACGCACCCCTACCCTGAATGCCAGGGATTCGGTAAGGAAAAATTTAATGCCGCCCCCGTAGTTGGCCAGGTAGTCAGTTTCGTCACCGACGCCGTCCACATCAATGGTTATCGCTCCCCCTCCAACCGCAATATAAGGCAGTACATCCTTGTCAGCCATAAAATGATAGAGGGCCTCCAGCCGGTAGACAAATGCATCCACACTCTCTTTGCCTGCTGACTTGAGATCTGTATCAACATAATTAAACGCTGCTTCAATACCTATACGTTCCGTAATGTTATAGCCCAGCACAGCACCATAGGCAGGATCACTGTTAATGGACTGCTCATCATCAAAAACATACCCGCCTATGAGCGGCGACACAGAAACTGCCCCTGCCCTGTTTTCAGCTGAAACACCTGTCAAAAAAATTGCAGTAAGACTAAAAATCATCAATAACAATACTCTGCATACTTTCATACTCTCTCTCCTTTCAATTTTCAGACAACGATTGATTTTGTTAATCATATTAAATGGTTTGATGCATCTCTATGATATTAATAATAGTACAAATATTCTAAATGTCAATTTTTTTAAACGTTGATCTTTATGTGTGGGCTCGAAATTCTTACATTAACAACACATTTCATTGCATTTCCGTATCCTCTGACCCTACGCATACTCAGCTTCCCTCTGCTGTTCCAATACGCATTTGTATTGTTAAATTACATTGAAATGCCGGGATGTTCCGCATAATATACCACATGTACGGAAATAAGAAAATAAATAATTACTGTCATATATGAGTAATACCGTTCATATCTGTGCAGTCCGGCCTTTCATCAGGGTCAATATAAAAATCCCGATACTGACAAGAACGATGGTCGGTCCTGATGCTGTGTCAAGGTATACTGACCCGGCAAGCCCCACAATCCCTGATATTACACCGAAGACACTTGAATAGCTGAAAAGCTGTCTCATGTTTGAGGCTACATTTTTTGCTGCAGCAGCCGGAACTATTATCAGAGAGGTTACCAGTATGATTCCTATTATTTTAAGGCTGACCGTCACAACAATAGCAATAATAAAAAAAAGCAGGTACTCAAACAACCGTACATTAATTCCCTCGACCTGGGCCAGTTCCCTGTTAAAGGTGATCTGAAGAAAAGACTTGAAAAAAGCCAGCATGGTCACGACAGTCATTACTCCCACCGCCAGGATAATAAGAAGGTCGGCCGTTGTAATCGCAAGAATATCCCCAAAGAGATATGAAAACAGATCAGCCCGGTACCCCTTCAACATTCCCATGATCAGCATTCCGGAAGCGATTGCACCTGAAAAAGCTATACCGATGACAGTATCATGGGAAAGGCCCGTCCTTTCCGACAGAAAGGCAATAACAAATGATATGAGGACTGCCATAACAATAGATGACAGGGACAGGTCAATGCCAAGCAGGGCCCCGACTGCTATGCCTGCAAAGGCCGAATGAGAAATGGCATCAGAGAAAAATGACATCCTGCGAAGTACCACGAAGTTACCCACAAAGGGACAGAGGAGGCCCACCATGACAGAAGCAACCAAGGCCCTCTGCATAAATGGATATGCCATAAATTCACTAATCATGGTCATGACAGCTGTGTTTATATCCTCCCATCATCTCACCGTAAATACTTTTGATGACCTCATCAGTCAATGTTACAGCAGGTTTTCCGCTGCAGACGAGTTTTCTGTTCAGGCAAAGCACATCGTCAGCAAAACGGTATACAACATTTAAGTCATGGGACACGATGATTACCGTCAGTTCATCTTCCTTATTCAGTCTCATGACCAGATCATGGAACCTCTCCTGTCCCTCAATGTCAACACCCGATGACGGTTCATCAAGAAAGAGGATTTTGGGTTCGTTCACTATCGCCTTTGCGATCATGATCCTTTGCAGTTCTCCTCCTGACAGGCTGCCGACACCTCTGTCCTTCAGGTCTTTGGCGCCAACAACATCGAGAAGTTGCTCGATATGCTCATCCTCCTGCTTTCTTTTGTGAAACGGGAACGAAAAGGCAGGAGGAACGGTAAAATGCAGCAGCTCGGAAACAGTCAGGGGGAATGACCGGTCAAAATCCAGTTTCTGGGGCACATACCCGACTTTGGACGACAGATCACCGTTGCCTATGGGATGACCATAGATTAATATTGAACCCTGCTGATAGGGAATCAGTCCAAGTATGGCCTTTACCAGGGTGGTCTTGCCTGCCCCGTTTGGACCTATAATGGCAACTACCTTGCCCTTTTGAACTGAGAACGTTATGTTCTCCAGCAGATGTCTTTCATTGACCGTCACACAGAGATTTTCAACGCGTAATGCATCCATGATGTTATCCCGATAAACATATTTGCACTTAAATGTAGTGTATTTTTCTGTCATTCCGGCAGTTCTTACGCCGGTCGAAGCGACTCTTGCAAAGACTCGCATCGAAAATCCCGTCTTTTCAGCTTGCTCTGGATGCCTGCCTACCGCAGGCAGGCCCAATTAAAGGCTTCAGGCATGACATACATAACAAATAGTAATGTATGTGCAGACACTGCTCAGAAACTGACATTTATTTATTCAGCGCTTTTTTCAATACTTCAAGATTGGCTCTCATTTTCTCTTCATACCAGTCCTTTGAAAGAGATCCTGTTTCAAGAGTATCAAGCGCATGTACTTCCAGACCGAGATCGTCTGCTATTGAATTAACTATTTTATGGGATGCGCCGGGTTCTGAAAAAATCGCCTTAATCTCTCTTTCCCTGACAATATCCATTACATTGGCAATGCCAGCCGGTGAAGACTCAATGCC
>CAMYJJ010000172.1 GCA_947258735.1 Thermodesulfovibrionia bacterium
GGCGTCGCTAGCGCGCCGCCACCCGTGAACCGGAACGTTAACACTTTAAATCGCAAATCCTCAATTATCACTCTAAACCAAATACTTCATAAGTCGGTATTAGAGAGTATCTTCGAGATTGCTTAGATCTATTTAACACATGCCTACGAGTTCGGTAACACAATAAGCAGTTAATTGTGCATTGGGTTGGAGTAAAATTTTACCAATTTTGTACCAGAAAGTAGCGGAATGCACAGAATCGATAGGAAACCTCTGGAATGACCAGAATTAAAAATATTTTTAATAAATCAAAGAATTGTAAAAAAACTCAGGCCAGACGCCAACTTACGATTTTTTACGTTAATTTAATTTATCGTCCTGAGGTGACAGCTCCCTGAAGGTAGTTTGCTGAATACAACCTTCAGGAATGTGAGCTTCAAGTCAGAAGGTAAGTATGCAGGTATTACTTCTTCTTTTTTTCACGCCGATAACAGGGGTTCAACCCCTTGGGGACGCCAGCTATCATTCAAGGATGAATCCGACTTGCTTCATCCTTTTTCCCTCCAGGACAGAATCCTTGTGGTACTTCACCAACCTCTTCTTATAAAATATCAGGACAATGTCTGTTCACAAGAATCAAACATACATTATCGCGGTATCGGTAAGAGAACTGGTGGAGTTTTCCTGCCGTTCGGGTGATCTGGATTTAGCCACTTTTTCAAAGGAATATACCCTGGACCCCCTTCGTATCCACCAGTGGATCCAGAGAAACAGACCAGCTGAATATGAAAGTGAAGTACCCGTTGCCATGAGTATCTGTGAAAATGACCTTACCCTGGAGATCAGTGGGCGGATGGATGGTCTATATATCTACCCGGACCGAACGGTTATTGATGAGATCAAGACAACAGCCGATGACCCGGACAAGACCGCTGACCGTAGAATTCCGCTTCACTGGGCGCAGGCGAAGTGTTATGCATATATGTATGCCGCAGAACATAATCTGCATGAGATCACTGTTCAGATAACATACTGTAATATTGAAAACCGGATCAGAAAAGAGACGCAGGAAGTATATACATTTCCGTATTTGGATAATTTTTTCAGAGACCTGGTATCGCGATATATTGCCCGTGCAAGGGCCCTGATACGCTGGAAGACGGCAAGAAATGAATCTTCACAGAAGCTGCCCTTCCCGTTTCCTGATTTCCGTCCCGGACAGCAGACAATGACAGATGAGGTGTTCTCTGTAATCAAGAACAGCGGGCAGCTGCTGCTCCAGGCGCCGACCGGCACAGGAAAGACAATGGCGGCCCTGTTCCCGGCAATGAAAGCCCTCGGAAAAGAGAGTGTGGAAAAAGTGTTCTTTCTGACGGCGCGGTCAACCGGGCGACTGGCAGCGGAAAAGGCGCTGGCTGCAATGAGAGACCGGGGGCTGCGTCTGAAATCACTGTCCCTGACCGCAAAGGACAAGATATGCGCCTTCCCGGAAAGCATGTGCGCGCCGGCAGAGTGTGCGTATGCAAGGGGGCATTATGACAGGATACACAATGCAATAGAAGATGCCTTTCAGTTGAACTCTCTTACAGAGGAGATCATCACGGAACTGTCTCACAGACATAACGTCTGTCCTTTTGAGTTTTCCCTCGATCTTTCTGTGCTCGTTGACTGCATCATATGCGATTACAACTATGTCTTTGACCCGCGTGTGTATCTCAGGCGGTTCTTTGACGATGTAAAGAGACCGTATGCCTTAATCATTGACGAGGCCCACAACCTCGTTGACCGCGCACGTGACATGTTCTCCGCTGAAATCGAAAAACAGGCTATCCTTGATCTGCGGAGGATGATAAAGAACAGGCTGCCTGAAATGTATAAAATACTGGGCAGGATCAATACAAAACTGCTGACAATGAGAAAAGAGTGTGAGCAGAGGCACGGGGCTTTCTATGACAAAGACCAGCCGCGTGACCTTGACGCCCTTCTGTTGAAATTTACCTTCTCGGCCCGGCGCTGGCTTGCTGAAAACAGAAAGACAGCATACCGGCAGAAAATGATTGAACTCTTTTCCGGCGTAAACCATTTCCTGACGATATGTGACCTGTATGACTCCCGCTACATCACCAGTTACAAAACCGAGGCAAAAAACCTGAAGATAAAACTGTACTGCATTGATCCCTCATCAGACATGCATGCTGCG
The DNA here is from genome assembly GCA_947258735.1 of Thermodesulfovibrionia bacterium. The sequence goes on from CAMYJJ010000172.1 coordinate 2,180, forward strand.
TTAAGCCGTGGATCGAGCGCAATATTTCTGTCAGCCACGCTTGAACCTATGGACTATTTTATCAAGATTCTCGGATGCGACAGCGACGCGCACAGATTATTACTTCCTTCTCCTTTCCCGAAAGAAAACCTTCAGGTGATCATCGCGTCCCGCATCTCGACCTTTTTCCGGGACAGGGAATACACAAAATCAAAAGTAGCAGAAATGCTGGTCAGCCTGGCACAATCAAAACCGGGCAATTACATCTTTTATTTTCCTTCATACGTGTATCTGGAACTTGTATACAATATCTTTACGGACATCGCCCCGTCCATTGCCGCAATTGTTCAGAAACCAGACTTCAGTGAAGAGCAGCGCAATGATTTTCTGAATCAGTTCAGGGCCGGACATGACGGAACCCTGGCTGGCTTTGCCGTGCTCGGAGGCGTGTTCGGAGAAGGCATAGATCTTACCGGAGACCGGTTAACAGGCGCTGCAATAGTCGGGGTTGGACTGCCCGGCATTTCACCTGAGAGAAACTGCATCAGGGAGTATTTCGATGAAACAGATAATATGGGATATGCATTTGCCTATCAGATCCCCGGGATACATAAAGTGCTCCAGGCTGCAGGCAGGGTAATTCGGACCGAACATGATATGGGCGTGGTACTGCTGATTGACCAGCGTTTCGCCTCATATAGATACCGCGATCTGGTGCCTGATTACTGGAGGATGAAATATGTTCAGACGCCGGGACAATTAACCAGCACATTGCATCAATTCTGGGGTAAAGAAATTATACCTATTGTTCCGACAGTTCCAACCGCCTGAGCAGTTTGAGCCGTTAACGGCCAGAACAGTTCAAGCGGTTCAAGTGGCTGAAATATAAAAGTCAAGACTATGTGTGTGTATCATGAGTAAAAAGTTAAACCAATCTCTAATAGACGCTAACGTCCTCACCCTGGACATCCAGGCAACAGGCGCAAATCCTGAAGTAAACCATATCCTTGAAATCGGCTGGTTAGCGATCAATGCAGGACGCAAAGGGGGTTCTCAACGCATCAGGTCCTTCTGTGTGAAACTGCCTGATGATGTTGAGGTGCCGCGACGTGTCCTTAAGATTACCGGATTATCAGGCGATGATTTTGAAAGCGGTTTACAGCTGTCTGCAGTATGGAAACGTGTGATGCAGTCGGCAGGGAACATTATAAAGACATATGGTACTGATACATGCCCGCTTGTGATTCATTATGCGCGGTTTGAGGAACCGTATCTGAGACGTTTACATGACCAGTATAACAGCGGTAGACCATTCCCGTTCCGGATTATCTGTACCCATGAAATTGCAAAAAGACTGTTCCCTGAACTTCCGAGAAAAGGACTGCGCGCAGTAGCAGGGTATCTCGGATACTCTGCCGATCAGATGAGGCGGGCGTCTCATCATATCGCTGCAACTGCTTTTATCTGGCAGTCGCTTATCCCTGTCCTTCAAAAAAACCATGACATTACAACCATGGACGCCCTTATGCGCTGGCTGGCGGATACGGACAGGAGCTCAAAAAAGGCCCGCGCGTATCCCATGAAGGACTCCCTGAGAAAGAATATACCGGACCGGTCCGGTATATATTTTATGCGCCGCAGGAACAGGGACGTTCTTTATGTTGGCAAGGCAGCATCACTGCGGCAGCGCGTCCGTTCCTATTTTCAGAAAAAGACCGGCCATGCAGAGCATATACTTGAAATGCTCAGCCAGGCACAGGACCTTGAATATACCCTGACACAATCCGCCCTTGAAGCGGCAATGCTCGAGTCCGATATGATAAAGGCCCTTTCTCCCCCCTATAATATTTCCCTGAAACAGGGAAGCAGGGATATCTGTTTCTATACACAGGAACTTGATGCATTCAGTTCCAGACCGACCAGGAAATACTGTACAGGCCCTGTCCCCTCAAATGAACTTTTTGATGGTCTGCATTTTTTAAGATCATTGATGAAAGCGGGAGAACCGGACATATCATCAGCTGGACCGTCTTTGGTTCCGGGTTTCGCGGCTGAATATCAGCCTGGCCATAATACATTTTTGGAAGGACTCGCAATCTTCAGGCATACCTACAAAACATATCTCAGTGATGATGTGGAAACTTCCACGCTTCTGCACATAGGATCGCGTGTATGGAGAGAAAAACTGAAAAAAAAGGATGAGGACGCAGCCGCTGACCAGTCTGATGAGGGAGGCGATGAAGAAGATGAAGATATAGATGAGCAGTTCATCTGGACACCGGAGAGGGTAGCCAGAGCGCTGGAGTCGGTGTTGTCGCGCGCATCCTTTCTTTTACGCAGGTCCCGATGGTTCTGCATGCTCAGTGAATCATCCTTTTCATGGAAGCCGGGAAACGGCACTTCATCTGAAAAGATGCTCATGATCATACATAACGGAAGGATAAAGAAACACGCATCAGTGCCAATACATCAGGCAACAACTGTATCCCCGGGATATCGCAGGGGCTTTACTGTTCGTCGAAGAAATTTTGATCTTGCCGCTTATGACAGGATGAGGGTGCTGACAACAGAAATACGGCGGTTGATAAAGGAAAACCGCCTGCTTGAACTCCGTCTCAGTAAGCATGTATGTATAAAGCCAGCCAGACTGTCAAGGTTTCTTCCATGGGTATGATCAGGATCCTCTTCCTCTCTGACACGCACCTGGGATTTGATATGCCCCTGAGGCCCCGTGTTCAACGCAGACGAAGGGGAGAGGATTTTTTTGACCATTATCGAAAGGCCCTCGAACCGGCTGTTTCAGGTCTTGTTGATTGTGTAGTGCATGGGGGTGATATTTTTTTTAGAAGCAGAATGCCTGTGGATCTCGTGCAGAGGGCATTTGAGCCGTTAATCGAGATTGCTTCTGAGGGCATCCCGGTATATGTAGTGCCGGGAAACCATGAACGTTCGGCCATACCATACAGACTCATCGCATCTCACCCGAACATCCATATATTCGACTCCCCCCGTTCATTTCTGTGCAAAACACCCATGGGCTCCATTCTTTTGGCGGGGTTTCCCTATGAACGCAATAATATAAGAAAGAGATTTTCGGACATGATAAATCATACAGGATGGAAGGACCAGGGGGCTGATATACGTCTGCTGTGTATCCATCATTGTGTAGAAGGGGCATCGGTGGGAACACGGAATTACCATTACACCTTTCGGTACACGAATGATGTAATAAAGATCAACGACATCCCTTCAGCTTTTACTGCAGTGCTTTCCGGCCATATCCACCGGTATCAGGTATTGCAGAAAGACCTTGCAGGCAACCGGGCCCCTGTCCCTGTCATTTATGCCGGATCAACGGAGCGGACCTCCTTTCAGGAGAGGGACGAACAGAAGGGGTATATTGCTATTGCGGTCGATCCGGAAAAGAAAAACCTGCAGTGGAAATTTCATCCCCTCAAAAACCGTCCGATGATCCAGATTGAAATAAAAGCAGAAGGCATGGGTGCGGCCCGACTGAAGTCTGTCATCTGCAAACAGCTCACTGCCCTTCAGAGCGACAGCATCGTAAAATTGAGAATACTCGGAAAACTAAGCAATGACGTCTTCCCTCTTATCAGCGCGTCATCAATTCGCTCACTGGCCCCTTCAACCATGAATATTGAAGCAGTGCCGGTTAATTACAGAAAATATTCGACAATTGGGAACGCCTCTTTATCTTGATATTGGACGTGGTCTGGATTACATTGACTGTACCGACCAGTTAGTGAAATGAGACAGGTTATAAAATCACTGACTCACATCTGTTCTGTATGAAAATACATGAGCTGATGAAAAGATGCTTTCATTGGCAAGTCTGTATTATCAGTAATTGGTAAGCGGTTTAACTGTAGGATATAACTTTTGTTTATAAGTACAATTACTCAAAAAGACTGCAAATACGATTTCCGTATACTAATACTTTATAAATAAGAAACATATGTACGCTATGATCATTGCTATTAATCATGTGATAAAATTTTAAATAAAGAATTATCACTCATCATAAGAGGTATCAATGAAAGAAATAGTTGAATGGTTGATTGAGATTGAGGAAATAGCAGGCAATTTGTATGATGGTGCTGCTAAACAGTTTGCCGATGATCATACATTATCAACATTTTTACGCCATATGGCAGAGGATGAGGGCTGGCACTACCATATAATGGGAAGTGCCGCAGAGTATTTACGTAAAGAAAA
>CAMYJJ010000173.1 GCA_947258735.1 Thermodesulfovibrionia bacterium
GCCGTATGCCGACGGTCAGAAGATGGTCATGAATACTCCGCAAAGCACGGCATAAAGTTTTATTCCAATCATCACGATCTGCTTGCAAACAAAGAGGTCAACGCGGTTATTATCACTACGCCTAGCAGTCTTCACGGAAGTCAGTCCATAGACACCTTGAAGGCAAGTAAACATCTCCTCGTTGACAAACCAATTGCATCAACTGTCGAAGAGGCCGAACAGATCACGGCCATGGCAAAAAATGCAAATCTCACAGTCGGCCTGAACTTCCCGCTCAGGGTAAGCCCTGTCACAGCGGCGTTAAAAAAGCACCTCCCAGCTATCGGGAAGCTTAAAAAAATCCAGATCATTGTGAGCCACGGCCCGCCGCGCACTGAATGGCAAAGCAACCTTAAGCTCTCGAACGGCGGCGTCATAATGGACCTTGGAAGCCATTATATCGACCTCATCTCCTTTTTGACAGAATCACAGCCGGAAGTCATCAGTACCGCATACAGTGAAAAGCCTGAAAATGAACATAGCGGGTTTATAGATATCAAATATAATGACTTTACGGTATCGATGGTCCTGCTTCGGAACCAGAAGCTTAAAAAGAACATCATTACATGCGCCGGGGACAACGGCTTTATATTGGTGGATTATGCTTTAAGAGAAGTTATCGTTTCAAATAACCATGAAATCCATGAAACGAAATGTCCGGCCAGTTATGATTTTCAAGTCATCCTCAATAACCTGGTCAGAGCAATCAATAAAGAAGAGGATGTTATTGCAGACGGGGAAGATGGATTTCATGCCTTAAAGACAACGCTCGCGATATACCGATCACTCGAAACAAAGAAACCGGCGATATTGTAATTTATGATTACTCTTTCAAAGTATATACAACACCGTCCGGACATTCGTACGCCAGAGGGAAATTATCATTCGCCCCTCTCTTATTAAAAAGAGTTGCAATATACTTTCCTTCATAACGTTCATCTGCTTTTTCGAACAAAACAAGCACTGTGGCTCCGAACTTTGACATGCGTTCCGGCAGAACTGTTCCCATGTCTTCAGGAACATTAATAGTAGGGTTAAACCTTTTATGCGGCAAAGCTATTGTAGGGTAACCGCCGAAAAAGCCAAGATGAAACGGCCTGTTCGTTGCAATAATAGTTTTCTCGTCGTAATTATTTCTTATCCATTCAAACGCACAGCTGTTCAATATAGAGTATGCCCTCTCCTGCTCGTACAAAAAATCATGCCGGTTCACAAAAGTTTTATAACAGACACCAACTGTCAATATGCTGAGAGACAATATCATGCCGGAAAATGATAATTTATTGAACCCTGTAAGCTTAACTGTGTCCCATAGAGATACAATCATGATCATGCTGATTACGATAAAAAATGGCACCAGTGGGTACACAAATCGCAATTCGTAATTCCATTGTTGTGTGGCCATGGTAAGACAAACTAGCGCAGTATAACTCAATATAAAAATGACTGCCAAATCAAGTCCTGCCGGAATAAGTTTTAGCAGCATTGCCCGAAGATTAATGCTGACAACAATAGAAAAGACAAAAAGCAGCACGAATAGTGCTATCAAAACAATCGCATTTCCCCCTAAATGAAACTGCTCGAACATCATTTTTATAGTACCAGCAAAAGCTTCCGGCAAAGACCTTTCAGGGGAAGCCTGCTCAAAGCCCCGAAGCGAACCTGAAATCATATAGTTTCGGATAAATATCGTCATTGCAGTAATTACTGGAAGTGATATCGCCAGGATGGTCGACAAATGTTTAGACTCCGGCCTTTTGTTTTTTACCAGGATAATCGCCTCCCAGAAAAATACCGGTATAATGGCTATGCCCGCATTCCGGGTCATGATTGAGGCGCTGGCACAAAGACCGGCTACTACAAAATTCCGTCTGAACTGCTTATCCCGGGGATCTCGGGACAATATCAAAAAATATACCGATGCTAAAGTGAACGCTATAAAGAGAGGTTCACTCGAAATGAGATGGGCTGCCTTTAACAACGGATAGGCAAGTGAAACGAGGATTCCCGTCAGCAACGCAATGCTTTTTTTATCATATAGTTTTTGCATGAGGAGGAACGTAAAGATAGCAATAGCCATATGACTGATCATATTAAGCAGTTGGGCCGGCAAATAAGTCTCTGGTGTTAGCCCCCCCATCAATGCAAAGAGTATTGGTACAAGAGGCAGCTGGTCAAGAAAGGGAATCGCTCCGTTAACGGGAATATAGTTATCTTCAAGCCTGATTAACGGGACCTTTATTCCGTTGCCTGACAATATTTGCTCTGAGATAAGGCCAAACCTCATTCCATCAGGGGATATCTTGATATTTGAAACAACGTAGAACGCATACAGGAAGGCCGTGATTATTAATATACAATATATCCATATATTGTATTTATTCTCACTTGACGTCATAAGTTTTTATATTGCCTGGATCAGATCAGAATCTATATCACTAACTAATATAAGGGTCACCCCCTGCTTCCAAGTAAAGACAGCGCCCCGGAAGCCAGCCTTTTAAATTCCGTAAAAGAATTTATCTGGAATAGTTTCTTCCATATATACCCAGGCCTGTAATAGAACTTCCTGTAGCCCTGTTCAAGATACCTGTCCAGTTCTTCATCAGTTATCTGGAGATAGTCCCGCTTAAAATCATCCAGAGTAACATTGCCCAAAACATATTCTCGCCAGAAGTCATAGCCGGTCTCTTTTTTATAATCTTCATATATCTCTGAATGTGGCAGCATTGTAAACTTGTTCAGCTGCATAAAATCCAGATCAAGCTCGAGCATAAGCTGGAGCGTTCTTTCTATGCTTTCTTTTGTGTCCTGCGGCAGGCCTATCATAAAAAACCCAAAGGTCATTATCCCCGCATCATTGGACCACTGCACGGCATCCCTGATCGTATCGATGCTCATGTTCCTGTTGATCGACTTCAGAACATCTTCATCCCCGGATTCTATGCCGAAATTGATCCTTATGCATCCGTTCTTTGCCATCCTTAAAAGAAGGTCCTTATCAACACAATCCACTCTGGTCCTCACGGACCAGTAGAACTTGAGTCCCTTTTCTTCAACCAGGTCAAGAAATTTGTTCATCTTTTTCCGGTTAACCGTAAAGGTCTCGTCGTAAAACTCAATTTCCTTTATCCCGTACTTGTTAATACATTCTTCAACTTCCGCCACAATATGTTCGGCAGATCTTGCCCTTAAATTTGTGTCCGTACAGCAATAAGTGCACTTAAAGGGGCAACCAAGGGCAGTAATCATGATAGTTATAGGCCTTACCTTTGAGAGTATTGTGTCATACATATCATTCGGTAATAGATCGCGTGCGGGAAACGGAACGTCCTCAAGGGTGACTGTCTTGGGCCTCTCTTCCGTTAAAAGCACCTCGCCTTCTTTTCTGAACACAAGGCCTTTAACCTGCATTAGATCCTTTTCATGCTCAAGCGCATCCAGCAACTCCGGTAGGGTTTCCCAGCCATCACCAACGACTCCGTAATCCAGGCATTCGTGGGTCAATGTCTCTTCCGGGTATATCTCCATGTGCGGCCCGCCGATAATGACCGGCTTATTATAGTCCTGCTTTATCTCCCTGATCCAGCCAAGCGTGTCATGCAGATTATCGGTGATGGCATTATAGAGAACATAGTCAGGCTTCAATTCATTCAGCTTGTTAATAATCTGCACTTTGCTCATGTTAAGAATATTCGCATCGATAAAAGTCGCATCGATACCCTTATCCCTTAACAACGCGGCAAGATATACCATACCAAGAGGCGGGACAAGGATAGCGTTCTTACTGTAATTTTTCCAGATACCTTTTGTATAATAGCACTTGTTGACCATCTGATCAGGCGTATATATAAAGCAGACTTTCATATTAATCGAACCTTGCCGTATTTCGAAATATCATTTTAAATGATATTCAGAGTGTATTCTGTTGAGTATTAATAAAATATGTTTATTAAACTTATTTAATTTTAACAATAAATTGAGAACTATTACAATGTTGACAACGGCCGTGAATCTTGAATTGGCTCAGTTTTTTATGTTATTATAAAATGATTTTATCATTCAACAATCCCTCGCCGGTTAAAAGGATTCCTTATTGAACGGTATCAAAAGAAAGTTCATTGTATATAACAAAAAACGAGTGGGTCATTTTTTATTGTGGCATATGAATCCTTGCAATCAAGCCGGCAATAAGCTTTTTTCCAATAGTGTTCCGCCTGTCTTTATAAGGGGATCATGACATACGACTATCTCGTAATTGGTGCAGGTTTATTTGGAAGCGTCATTGCTGAACGCATCGCTCATGAACTTGGAAGCAAGGTCCTGATCATTGATAAAAGACCACATATCGGCGGCAATAGCTATTCGTGCAATGATGAAGCTACAGGCATTGAATACCACCAATATGGAACTCATATTTTTCATACCTCGTCTGCCAAAGCTTGGCAATACATTACCAAGTTTACTGAATTTAATGGTTATCATCATCAGGTTTTAACAACCTATCGCAACCGTATCTATCAAATGCCTATCAATCTTGAGACTATCAATGCATTTTATAATCTTAACCTGACACCTCAAGAGGCCAGGGAATTCATATCCCGGGAAATTGCCAAAGAACATTATCCAGAACCTGCAAATCTCGAGGAAGTTGCCGTCTCTTCGATTGGCCGACCGTTATATGAAGCCTTTATCAAAGGATATACGATCAAGCAATGGAGTAAAGATCCCAAAGAGCTGCCGGCAACTATCATCAGCAGACTCCCAATCCGTTACAACTATTGTGAGGACTATTTTGTGAACTCACGATGGCAGGGAATCCCATTGAATGGGTACACCAATATTTTTGAACGCATGCATTCTTCAAAAAACATTCATGTAGAAGTTAATTGTGATTACTTTGAGAACTGTGACTCTTTTAAAGTGAAAGAGAAAGTAATATATACAGGGCCCATAGACCGTTTTTTTGATTATACTTACGGGCACCTGGAATGGCGGTCCCTGCAGTTTGAGATGAAGACTTTTGACTTAGAGGATTTTCAGGGCACATCCGTCATGAATTGTGCTGATGCCAATGTTCCATACACCCGTACCCATGAATATAAGCATCTGCATCCCGAGCGGGGCTATACCAAGGACAAGACCATAGTTTCTTACGAGACATCAGTTCAAAATAACGATGAACCGTATTATCCCATTAATACCTCAGACAACGAGGGAATATTAACCAAGTACAAAGAGCTGGCCCAAAAAGAAAAAGACCTTATAATCGGGGGGCGATTGGGGAATTATGCTTATTACGATATGGACAAAACAATACTCTCTGCGTTGAAGTGTTTTGAAGAGGAAATTGTTAAGTAAATCCCAAGTTATTCAAGGACATAATATATGAAAGAACCTGAACTTATAGTTATCATGCCTGTCTATAATGAAGAAGGCACCATTAAAGAGGTTGTTGAAGATTGGCATGATACATTATCAGCACTGAAAATGCATTTTGAACTGCATGTGTTTGACGACGGATCAAAAGACTCCAGCCTGACGATCCTGGAGGAACTCAAAAAAAGTCTTCCACATCTTGTCGTTCACGGCCAGACAAACAAAGGTCACGGGCCTACGATATTAGCAAGTTACATGAAGTTTTCTCAGATGCCTTGGCTTTTTCAGGTAGATTCAGATAACGAGGTTAAACCGAAGTCGTTTCCCCAGTTATGGGAGAAAAAGGACCAGTATGATTTACTCCTTGGACGTCGGCGAGACAGACAAAATCCTTTTGTGCGTCAGGTAGTATCAGCAGTTGCAGCAGGGATGGTTCGTTGCGCCTTTGGCCAAGGTGTATCGGACGTTAATTCTCCATTTCGGTTAATGCGGGGGGAGGCTTTTCGAGATCTTTTCCCCATGATTCCCAGTCAAGCATTTGCACCTAATGTTATTATTACAGGCATTGCCTGTAATAAAAAAATGCGCATTTATGAGGTAGATATTCCGTATCAGTTTCGAAAGACAGGCAAGGTATCGATTGATAAACTAAAGTTATTTAAAGCTGCATGGCGTTGCGGTATACAGACTCTATCGTTTATCTGGTCTTATATGACAAAAAAGTAAACAATATTTCTTCTAACGATACTGTCAACTATTTTGTGTAAATTTGATATAGCGGCAAATTGGGACGCACCTTTCCAACGGCATTTGCCCTCCAACCCAGTTCCATCTTTAATGATATAA
>CAMYJJ010000174.1 GCA_947258735.1 Thermodesulfovibrionia bacterium
ATTATTATTTCAATTCCTCTTTTCCTGATGAATTTACGTTGTTCAGTTGAAGATATTAAACAGACTAGTCAAGTATTAACTAAAAGCAATTAAAGGATATCCATAATTTTGCATGACTTATTACAATGAATACAATATTAGTTCATCCTCGACAAAACTATTATAAGGGGTTTCTTTGCATACATATAGCTTAGACAAATGGCAGCACAGGCATGATTTCTCATTTATTCATGAGAAAGGTGAGAAGCGCACTAAACAGGTGTTTGTGCTTACTGCCATTACAATGATAGGTGAAATAGCTGCCGGTATGGCTTTTGGCTCTATGGCCCTGCTTGCTGACGGATGGCACATGGGCACACATTCAGCAGCATTTCTCATCACTATATTTGCATACAAATATTCGAAGAAACATGCCGAGAACAGTCAGTTCACCTATGGGACCGGAAAAGTCAGCGTACTGGGAGGCTTTGCGAGTGCAGTCGCATTAGCTGTAGTAGCACTCATAATGGCTATTGAATCAATTTTACGACTGTTCAATCCATCAGTGATTCACTACAATGAAGCAATCGCTGTTGCTGCTGTAGGGTTACTTGTAAATCTTTTTTGTGCCTATTTGTTGCAGGGGCATCATGATGGTGAGCACGATCATGGACATCATCACGACCATAACCTCAGAGGTGCTTATCTTCATGTTATAGCTGATGCGTTGACGTCAGTTCTTGCAATTGTCGCTCTTTTCTTTGCTAAATACTATGGATGGAATTGGCTAGATCCGATTATAGGTATCGTTGGAGCAATATTAATTGCCCGATGGTCTTATGGGTTGCTGAATGATACAAGCACCATTTTATTGGATAAAAATATAAATTCAGAAATTACTCGCGCCGTTAAAGGTTCAATAGAAGCTGATTCGGATAACAGGGTGGCAGATATTCATGTATGGAAAGTTGGTCCTATAGATTACTCTGCCACCATCTCAATAGTGACTCACTACCCCAAGAAGATTGATCATTACAAGAAATTATTGGATGATTATAAAGAGCTTTCACATGTAACCATTGAAGTGAATCACTGTGAAGAAGAGCCCTGTATTATCCCAAATGACGAATCTGCTTAATGAGTGTAGTTACTATTTGTTTAGATTTTGAAAAAATGAACATGCAATTTCACTCTGTAAACGTCTTTTATTTCTTTATAGTGCAAATTCTAGTCGGACATATTCTTTGTTCAGCAAGTCATCGGGATAGAAAATATCTATTGTTAATGCTCAATTTTATCCCCTTACCATATACTCGATAAGTCGGTAGAGTCAATAATGCGTAGAAATATTAAAGATTAAAAAGAGGGTTGCCTCAGTTAGCCCGGCCTGATGGCCTTAAGCTGAAGCTGAATACGCCTCATACCATTCCATTCATTTATTCCGGGAATGAAAGCAATATCAAGATTTGATGTATCACCTATGTGCTTCAACTCCTCACCCATGCCAAAACCGATTGTGTCAATCCGATGATTGTTCTGGCCGAGCTTCATTTTCAGGTGATTGTTACCCACTATCCGGTGGTCAATGATATCGATTCCCCTTGCGCCAAAAAGAGGTTCCCTGTTGGAATTGCCAAACGGCTCAAGCTGAACCAGCTCTTTTACCAGTGAGAGATTCATTGCAGATAAATCAACGGCAGCATCGATATCAAGTACAGGCACCATATCTGAAGGGCTGAGTGTGCTGTCGACTTTACTGCTCATCATTGCCTTAAAGGCAGGCAGCTTATCAGTAGATATCCTCAACCCTGCTGCCAGCCGGTGTCCCCCATACCCGATGAGCATGTCAGAACATTCCGAGATCGCCTTAAAGAGATGAAAAGGAGGGATACTCCTTGCAGACCCCTTTGCTGTATCACCATGAACAGAAAAAAGGAACACCGGCTTATAAAAGATTTCCATCAGCCGTGAGGCAACTATGCCAATAACTCCCTCATGCCATTCAGGAGAAGAGAGAACAATTGCACTCTCAACATTGTCAGGGTCGATCATATCCAATGCTTCCTTAAATACATCACCTTCAATCGCCTTCCTTTTTCTGTTCTGCTCATCAAGCAGGACCGATATTCTCTTTGCTTCCTTAAGGTCATCAGTAAGAAAAAGTTCAACCACGATGCCGGCGTCCTCAAGCCTCCCGGCAGAATTGATCCTGGGAATCAGGGTAAAAGAGAGTGTCCTGGCCAGAAATTCCCTGTCAACTCCGGCAATTTCCTTCAGCGCCTTTATAGCAATTCTTGCATGGCCTTCATTTATGAGCTTAAGTCCATGCGAGACGATTATCCTGTTTTCTCCAATAAGCGGTACAGAGTCGGCAATTGTTCCCAGTGTAACGAGATCCAGAAAGTTTTCAAGCCTGGTTTCAGAGTCTTCAACCTTCAGTGCCGCAAACAGGGCCTGAATCAATTTAAAGGCAACGCCGACGCCTGCAAGATATTTAAAAGGGTATTCAGAGTCCCTGCGATGCGGATCTATAATCGCTAATGCCGGAGGCAGTCTGTCAGGCACTTCATGATGGTCGGTAACGATAACATCAATACCTCTGGAATTCGCATGTGAGATACTTTTTTCAGAGCTGATTCCGCAGTCCGCACTTACGATAAGAGCTGCTTTATTTTCGACGGCTTTATCAATCCCCTTCATGCTCAGTCCATATCCTTCAACCAGTCTGTTGGGTATGTGATATATTGTGTTCAGACCCAGCATCCGGAATGCAGATACAAGAATGGCTGTTGATGTCAATCCATCGGCATCATAGTCACCATGCACAAGAACTGTTTCAGATTTCTCGATGGATTGCTTCAGTCTCTCAACCGCCCTGTCCATATCAGGCAGGAGAAAGGGGTCATGCATCATTTCCACTGACGGAGAGAGAAACTCCCTGACAGCATCTGCGTCTTTTATGTCGCGGTTTATCAGGATCTGAGCGAGTAATGGAGAGATCGAAGCCTCTTTGGAAAGATAGGCAAGAAAGTCAGGATTCGTTTTGCTTACGAGCCAGTTGCGGTTCATTGGAAAGAAAGTTATTAGGTATTAGTTATTTGTCATTAGTGGATGGACGGTTGTTTATATCAAATAACATATACCGTATAACTAATAACACTTGTTTTGTATTATTTTTTTGCAAATCCCTTTTCTTCTCCCATAAGCAATACTATGGGGCTTGCTACAAACATGGAAGAGTAGGTTCCTATGGCTATGCCGAGCATGATGGCAAAGGCAAAGTCATGTATAACTTCACCGCCGAAGAGATATAGGGAAAAGGCGGCAAAAAAGGTGGTCAATGAGGTGATTACTGTCCTTGATAACACTTCATTCAGGCTCTGATTGACAATCTCGATCGTTGTCTTCTTTCTGACAGATCTCAGGTTCTCTCTTATCCTGTCAAAAACAACAACCGAGTCTGTCAGGGAATATCCGGCTATCATGAGAAGGGCACTCACCAGTATCAGGTTAATTTCCTTACCCATTATATAAAAAACACTAAGCACCGCCAACACGTCATGAAACGTTGCTACTGTGGCCCCGACACCAAACCTGAACTGAAACCGGAACGTTATATATATGAGTATACCGATAATCGCTGCCATAATGGCCCACAAAGCGTCTTTTCTCAGTCTGGCGCCTACCTTGGGGCCGATCTCTGTAGTGGAATCAACCACCAGGTTGCTTTCGGAAAATGAGTCCGACAGGACTGAAATGATTTCTTTGGATAAATTACCAAGCGTCTGTTCACTCTTTTTTATTCTGACCAGTATCTTGTTCTCGGTGGGCAGGTCCTGCAGGTCAAATTCTGTCAGACCGCCGTCGGCCAGTGCCTGGCGAATTTCCTGGAGAGGTACCATTTCATTAAATCTGATCTGCACTGCCGTACCCCCGGCAAAATCAATACCGAGATTTGCCGTACCCCGGGCAATCTGAATAATTGCTACAAACCCGATAAGTATTAATAGCGCAGAAAATCCCAGAGCAATAAACCTCTTGCCCATAAAATCTATATTTGTTTTTTTAAGAATCTCTATCATATGCTCAGCTCTTTCATTTCACGTTTTGAAGCAATAAAATCAAAAACAGTCTTTGTCCCTATCAGGGCTGTAAAGAGATTAATAAACACGCCCCACCCCAGAGTAACGGCAAATCCCTTGATCGGACCTGTACCGAACTGAAAAAGAACAACTGCTGTAATAAGGGTTGTAACATGAGAATCAAAGATAGTCCAGAACGCCTTATCATACCCTGAGTCAATGGCCGCTCTCGGAGTTTTTCCGAGTCTCAGTTCTTCACGAATTCTTTCGAACATGAGAACATTACTGTCAACAGCCATTCCAATTGCCAGAATTACTCCTGCTATACCGGGTAGCGTAAGGGTTGCATTGAATGCCGAGAGCACACCTAACAGACATATGATGTTCAGAACAAGAGCAAAATCTGCGATGATGCCTGACATCTTATAGTAGACAATCATAAAAATGATGACAATAATTGCCCCCAGTATTCCTGCATTTACCCCTGCGTTAATGGAGTCCCTTCCAAGTGAGGGGCCGACCGTGAGGTTTTGAAGCATAATCAACGGTGCAGGCAATGACCCTGATCTGAGTACGATCGCCAGGTCTTTTGCCTCCTGCATGGTAAATGACCCTGTAATCTGTGCATTTCCGCCTGATATTCTCTCCTGGATCATGGGAGCTGAATACACATTATCATCAAGAATTATGGCCATTCTCTTTTTAACGTTATTTGCGGTAATCTGATCAAACAGCTTGGCCCCTGTGGAATTAAAGGATATGGATACATAGGGCTCATTATATCTCTGGTCAATGTTGATACGGGCTTCAGTGAGAAACTCACCGGTCATCAGGCTCTGCTTCTTCATTAAATAAACCCGCTTTGTCTCGATCCCGGTTTCTTTGTCAACTACCCTGCCAAAGAGAATCTCGTCCTCTTCAGGGATCTTTTCTTTAAATTCATCTATAAGCCCTGTTTCATCCGCCGGGGCTATAGATCCGGGAAGCTGCGCAGCTTCCGGAGATTCATCATCAAGGATTTTAAATTCAAGAATGGCCGTCTTACCAACGAGGTCAATGGCCCTCTTTGTGTCCTTTACACCCGGCAGCTGAATGACTATCTCGTTTTCTGCCTGTCTGTGGATAGTCGGTTCGGCAACGCCAAACTGGTCAACCCTGTTTCTTATTGTTTCAAGCGCCTGATCAACGGCAAATTCCTTTATTCTCTTGACCTCATCCTCTTCCAGCCGGTACACGAGTTTTTCGTCAGACCGTTCAAACAGTTTGAGATTTGGAAATTCTTCAGCAACGGTCCTTTCCATATCTCCCTTGCCGGGGGTAATTATGATGTCAGACCCTGTCTTGGCAGCTTTTGCTTCGATCTTTTCTTCATTAAACAGGTTGGTGATACTTGAAGCAATTCTCTCTGATGTGACATCTACCGCCTTTTCGCCATCAACTTCATACACAAGATGCACGCCGCCCTGCAGGTCAAGTCCCAGGACAATGCCGTATTCCTGTAACCATTCCGGAAGCGTCTCCTTTATTGATGTGGAAGGAAGATAGAATATGATCGAAAGCAGTGCTGCTGCAGCAATCAGAGTTATACGCCAGGAGAATTTCTTATTCACTAAATGAGCTACTCCTTGCCTCTTACGGTAGCGATATGGCCGCGGCTTACTTTTACTTTCAAATCAGAGCCCACACCTATCTTAACGGTAAGCGTGTCGCCGTCGATGTCTTCAATAACTCCATGAATTCCACCGTTGGTTAAAATCTTGTCACCTTTTTTCAGGTCCTCCAGCATCTGCTTGTGCTCTTTTGCCTTTTTGGACTGGGGCCTGATGAGAAGAAAATAAAAAATTACAAATATCAATATGAGAGGCATAAAAGATGAGATCATCGCTCCGGGTCCCTGGGCCCCTCCACCCTGACCAGGAGATCCAGCCATCGCATGTACTATGTCTGTAAACATGTGTATCCTCCAGTTATCATTTAAAATATAAAACTTTGATACTATACCTTTTCAGGACTATTTATTCAAGAGTTATCCTCATCTGTATGCTCTTTCTCCAGCTCTTTAAGGACCTTCTGTATTTCACCATCCGTCTTTCTCAATTTCTGCTTGCAATATTTAATAAGATAGGCCGCCCTCTTTATCTTATCGCTCAACAGGTCAATATCAACCGTTTCGCTTTCTATT
>CAMYJJ010000175.1 GCA_947258735.1 Thermodesulfovibrionia bacterium
TAGGTTATGAAAAAAAACTACGACCATTTACCTATTACCTATTACCTATTACCTATTACCTATAACCTATGACCCATGACCCATGACCCATGACCTATAACCCATCACCCATAACCTGTTTTATCTATAATTCACAAACTCCACATGAATACCCAGGTCTTTTTCTTTTAAAAGTGTGATCACTGATTGAAGGTCATCTTTCTTTTTGGCCCTGATACGGAGCTGGTCTTTCTGAATCTCTGACTGTACTTTCAGTTTGGCGTTTTTCACTATCTTGACGATCTCCTTGCCCTTTTCTGTGGGAATGCCCTGCTGCAGCGTTGCAACCTGTTTCACTGTGCTGCCAGCTGCATCTTCTATCTTTCCGTAACTGAGCGCCTTGATCGGCACCTTTCTCTTAATGAGCTTGCCCTCAAGGATATCGACCACACTTTTCAGCTTATACTCATCATCAGACGTTATCGTTATCAGGTTTTCTCCCTGATCCAGTTCAAGATTACTCTTGCTGCCCCTGAAGTCAAACCTCTGCTTGATTTCCTTCATTGCCTGCTGGATCGCGTTTGAGACCTCCTGAAGATCGACCCTGCTTACCACATCAAAAGAATATTCAGCCATATGTATGGACCTCCGTTATTATTTATATTGATTCACGTATATCCTGTCCATAGGATTATATATCAAACCCGTCTTTTAATCCCAGCCCCTGTTATTCATATATAATGTGCACTGGCACATTCACCGTTTGGCTTATTTTATTATCTTATGTTAGTGTTAAATATATAAGACAACCCTCTATTATTTGTAATCTGCACCCAGCTTAATATGTTATCACTGCATTGTTCCAGGAGAAAACTGATTATGAATTTCATTATTATGATAAGGCATGCTCTTCTCATTGCTATCTTAAGTACCGTCATATTGATTTCATCGGCACAGGCTGAAACAACCGCAAGAAAAAGAATGCCTGTTGTTGCCGACGGAAAAAATATATTCATTGAATATACGCTTACATTGGAAGATGGCAAAGTTGTTGATACAAATATTGGCTCAGCCCCCATGACTTTTATTTATGGTAAAGGTCAGATCGTACCGGGACTGGAGAAGGAACTGGGCGGAATGAAAAAGGGCGAAAGCAAACATGTCATTGTTTCACCTGAAGATGGATACGGAAAAGTCCGGGATGATGCAATCCGTGAAGTACCCAGAGAAAAAATCCCGGAAGACTCGCAAAAAGCTGGAACACAGATCCAGGGACGCACTGCCAGAGGGAAAGTCATCCCCCTCACGGTCAGGGAAGTAAAAGACAGTACAATCGTCCTGGATTATAACCATCCCCTTGCAGGTAAGACCCTTTACTTTGATGTTAAGGTTGTTGATATAAAAGAACCAGCCCCAAAACAGCCTGCATCCAGACATTAATATCTTTATCATTTTTTTTAATTTTACAAAGGACGGTATATATGATAGAAAAAATATACGATCGTTAATGAGCTCGTAACGATGCAATGTATCTATTATTAATTTATTTAAGAAAACTGATTGACATGAATTATCTTAGAATACTTATAATTGCTTCTCTGTTTATGTTGCTGGCTCCTGCGTTAAGCACTGCTGTCGATAATGGGGGCTGCCTTACGTGTCACAAATTCCCCGGACTTGTCAAGATGGAAAAACCGGACAAGTTCAAAGTGTTGCATATAGATGAAGAAATCCACCTTGCATCTGCCCACGGCAAGGTTGATTGCAGAAAATGTCATCCGACTGTTAATGAGATCCCTCACACCGGTGAAACGAAAGTCAATTGTACTGATGGATGTCATATAGAAGACAGGGAGAAAATAGATTCACTGTATCCGGAATATTACGTCAACTATCATAAGCGTGAGAGATTTGCCATCACCCGGCTGGATGACACATCTTCATGCAGGGTATGTCACCCGCTCTATCCGCACAGCAATAACAAAAAAGTAAGGGCCCTGCTGAATATGCATACAGGGTACATGCTATGCGAAGTGTGTCATCTTAAAAAAGAAGACCTGAAACAGATTCAATTCAACTGGAAAGATCCGGAGCACTTTGAGTATGTAGGGGAACCGTACGGTTCAATAACGCACCGCACAGGACACAATTCAAATAAGGTGATCCAGGAAATGCTGAAAATGGCGCCGGAAACAAACGGAACGGATGATCGTCCTGACACAAACGGCGCGCTCATATCAAGGATTGCTGTTTTTTCAAATAAAGACGGAAAGAAAAAGATATTAATGAATACGAAAGACTGCGACCCGGCAAAGGAATATATGGCAAAGGAACATACGTTATCTGAAAAAGAAAAAAAGGAATCATTTACATTGTTCCACAGGGAGATCGCAAGAAAGGAAGTGAGTGTTGCCTGCAATGACTGTCATGTGCCGGGAGGCATGATGAATTTTGCAGAACTGGGATTTGATAAACGTACTTCCAACGACCTGCAGTATCTTAATATTAAGAGCCTTGTCACAAAATACGATACTTTTTACTTCCCCAACCTCTTCGGAAACTGATTAAACATTCATACCCTCTCATACACATACGATCTTACTTTTTTCGGAACCTGTCAATGAACAGGGATAATATATGTACATTTTGTGTTTATTGCGAAATGTAAAAGAATTAGCCGGATCAGCCGTTATATGCAAACCGTCTTAATCTTAATGCATTAGCTACAACCGTAACCGAGGACATTCCCATGGCAGCTGCTGCAAACATGGGATTAAGGAGCACGCCGATAAAGGGAAAAAGTACACCTGCAGCAACAGGAATGAGAATTGTATTGTATGCAAAGGCCCAGAAAAGGTTCTGTTTTATATTTCTGATAGTGGCTTTTGAAAGCGCAATGGAATCAACGACCCCGTTCAGATCACCTCTTATTAATGTAATGTCTGACGCCTCCATGGCTACATCAGTGCCGGTGCCTATCGCAATCCCCACATCTGCCTGGGCTAGTGCCGGTGCATCATTGATTCCGTCACCCACCATGGCTACGACCCTGCCTTTCGACTGAAGTTTTCTTACTTCAGCTGCCTTGTCTTCAGGAAGCACCTCGGCAAGAATCCTGTCAATCCCGACCTGTTTTCCAATAGCTTCAGCAGTGCGGATATTGTCGCCTGTGATCATTATGGTTTCAATTCCCATTTTCTTAAGAGCTGCTATGGCATTACGTGAATTATCTTTTAACGTATCTGCTACAGCTACCATACCAATGACTTCACCATCGACCGCAACATACATCGGTGTCTTACCTTCACCTGACAATTGTTCAGCCACCTGTGATAAATTTTCAATATCAATTTTCTGATCACTCATGAAATACCTGTTTCCCAAACATACTAACCTGTCATCGACTTTTGCCAATATGCCATGTCCCGGCACAGCAGAAAAATCCACAGGGTCCTTAAGTGTAATGTTATCCTGCTTCGCTTTGTTAACAATGGCCTCGCCAAGGGGATGCTCAGACCCTTTTTCAGCGGAGGCAGCATAAAACAGAATTTCATCTGTATTTTCGTTCAGTCCTACAACGCCTGTCACCACCGGTTCTCCTTTCGTGAGCGTGCCTGTCTTGTCAAAAACAACAGCGCTAATCTTATGGGCGGTTTCCAGTGCCTCGGCACCACGGATCAATATGCCCTGCTCAGCCCCCTTACCGGTCCCGACCATAATGGATGTCGGTGTTGCCAGCCCCAATGCGCATGGACAGGCAATGATCATAACAGCAATGAAGTTAAGCATAGCGTACGTTAATGCCGGCGCAGGACCAAAGAAAAACCAGACAATCCATGTTATGGCAGCTATCCCCATGACTGTCGGTACAAATATGGAAGCGATCCTGTCAGCAAGCCGTGCAATTGGGGGCTTGGAGCCCTGGGCTTCCTGGACCATGTTGATAATCTGGGAAAGCATGGTATCTCTGCCTACCTTTGTTGCTTCGAATTTAAAGGAACCGGTTTTATTGATCGTTGCTCCAATGACCTCATCACCTGCTTTTTTCTCAACCGGAATGGACTCACCTGATATCATGGCCTCATCCACTGATGAGTAGCCATCCGTTATTATTCCATCCACAGGTATTTTCTCTCCCGGCCTGACAAGAATAACATCTTCGATTTCAACAGCTTCTATCGGGATATCGCTTTCTTCATTATTTTTCACAACGCGCGCAGTTTTTGACTGCATGCCGGCCAGTTTCTTAATGGCTTCAGAAGTCTTTCCTTTTGCACGCGCCTCAAAAAGTCTGCCAAGAAGAATAAGCACAATTATGGTAGCTGCCGTATCAAAGTAAACATGCGCAGAGTATCCCTTGATTGCAAATAACGATGGTATAAACGTTGCGGTTACACTGTAAATATATGCCGCTGATGTGCCCACCGCAATAAGAGTGTTCATGTTTGTGGTTTTATGACGGGCAGCAGCCACTGCACCCGTATAAAACTGCCATCCCACCCAGAACTGGACCGGTGTCTGGATGAAAAACTGCATGATAAAATTTGTCTGTTTCGGAATGTCAATAAGAGATGACAGCCCGACTCTATTCCAGAAAACAAGCAGGAAAACAGGGACTGTCAGACATGCGCCCAGAATAACTTTTGATTTTAATTTGCTGTATTCTTTTTCCCTTTCCCTTTTCTCTTTTTCAACAATGTCCTCACCCTGCTTTATTTCTACTATGTCATACCCGATATCTTTCAGGGTATTCCTGAAATCTCTCATTCCCACCTGGGAAGGTGAATATTCCAGAGTGGCATTCTCGGTTGCGAGGTTTACTGAAGCGGAAACAACCCCGTTTAAAGACCCAAGCGCATCCTGTACTCGCTTCACGCAGGCAGCGCATGTCATGCCTTTTATCGGGACAGTTACTTTTGAAACTGATACCCCATACCCGAGATCCTTAATGTTTTTTATGAAGTCATCTGCAGATGCTGCTGATGGGTTATACAATACCGTGGCCTTTTCAGCTGCAAGATTAACAGCTGCAGACTCCACCCCCTTCAGTCCTGAAAGTGATTTCTGGACGCGCGCCGAGCAGGCAGCACAGGACATGCCTGTAACCGGCAGGTCTATCCTTTTTGAATCGGAAGAACCTTTCTGATCTGATTTAGACTTCTGCTCGGGCAATGAACAGTCTCTTTTATCCTGTGAATTATTATCCTGGTTATTACTCATTATGAAATGTATTTATTACTTTTTGATTATTAGTATCTGCAATTAACGCCTGTTTATTTGCTCGTCATTCCGGCAGCCTGCCTTCCGCAGACAGGCCCAATTACAGATATCGGACATGACAAGATAATGAATGACAGTTTAAACAGACTTAATTAGAGTTACATATTATCAATAACTTTTTTTAGTTTTTCTCTGACTTCGCTGGCGATATCAGCAAGAGATTGATTTTCAATGGCCTGCATCGAAGCAATCGGATCAATGGCTGATACTTCAACTTTACCGTCATCAGTCTCCTGAACAATCACATTACATGGAAGCATGGTCCCTATTTTATCCTCTGCCTGCAGCGCCTTATATGCAAAGGATGGATTACAGGCCCCGAGGATTTTATATTTTCTGAAATCAACATCAAGTTTCTTCTTAAGCGCCTCTTTCACATCTATCTCCGTGAGGATCCCAAAACCCTCTTTTTTCAATTCTTCCGTGGCCCTGATAAGTACTGCATCATATGACGCATCAAGTTTTTTTGTAAAATGGTAACTCATTTTATGATCTCCTTTATTTATATGAAATAATATGTTTAACAGATATATCTTATTTTGATTATACAGGATTTGAGTCAAAGAACTTTACAATACTCACCTAACTTTAAGTCAATCAAGGATTTAGTGGCGTTATGATCAGTCATTAAGAGAGCATTGTATATATTAATTCTTTTGCGGGGAGATAATCTTTTGAAATAATAATTATCTCATATCAAGGCTCGGGCAAATATTCATTGTTTATAACGGATAAGTAACGGATAAGGGGTCGGGGCTCGACAAACGACA
>CAMYJJ010000176.1 GCA_947258735.1 Thermodesulfovibrionia bacterium
GCTAAAAGTGTACGTATTTTTGGTTCAGTTGCTCGTGGAGAAGATAGGCCAGAGAGCGACCTTGATATAATTGTGGAGATGGAAAAGGGGACTGATCTCCTTGATATTATTGCCATAAAGCAAGACATCGAAGAACTTCTCGGATGCAAGGTTGATTTGCTTACAGAGACGTCTATTAGCCCGTATATCCGGGATAAAGTGTTAGGAGAGGCCATTACTCTTTGAAAGATAACAACCTGTACCTCAGGCATATCCTTGATGCAATAATAAAAATTGATGATTATGTTGCTGTTGGATACGAGACATTCATGTCTGAGTCACACTGGCAGGATGCAGTAATAAGACAATTGGAAATTATAGGGGAAGCCACAAAAAATATGACGGATGAATTAAAGTTTCAATATCCAGCCACACCATGGAAGCGTATAGCTGGTCTTAGAGATATACTAATACATAATTACATGGGGGTGGATATTAGTGCTGTCTGGGAGATAACTCAGAAAAACCTTCCTGCTCTTAAAAGGCAAATTCAGGACATCCTGTCAAAGCAATAATTCAATACTGGGCATTTTATGACTAAAAAGTACCACATATGGACTTCCGGCTGCCAGATGAATGTCCATGACTCTGAAAAGATGGCAGGCATTTTAGCAGAATCAGGATGTTCACCGTCCGATGATTTCAATAATGCAGATGTTATTGTATTGAATACCTGCAGTATAAGGGAAAAAGCAGAGCAAAAATTTTACAGCAAGCTTGGCAGACTGAAGAATATAAAGAAGGATAGACCTGAGCTTAAGATAGCGGTAGCAGGGTGTATCGCCCAGCAGAGGGGAAAGTCGCTTTTTAAACAGTTTCCCTATGTCGATTTCATTTTCGGTCCTAATAATATTGACAGTGTTCAGGAATGGATAAAAGATAGAGTAAAGATAACAGAACAAATAACACAGACGACAGATGTTAAAAAACAGATAACAAATAACGAGTCACGAATCACGGCTTTAAAGGAAAATCCGGATTACCACCAAAAAATCCTGCCGGTAAAGAGGGAAGGGCAGGTGAGGGCGTGGGTCTCCATAATGTATGGCTGTGACAACTATTGTGCGTATTGCGTGGTTCCTTACACAAGGGGCAGGGAGCGGAGCAGGCCGAGCCAGGACATAATTACTGAACTGACAACTTTGGCCAATGAAGGGTTCAGTGAAGTAACGCTGCTTGGTCAGAATGTAAATTCGTATGGTAAAAATATATCAGAAAATATAGATTTCCCTGAATTACTGAAAGCATTACATGACGTTGCTAACATCAAGAGAATTCGTTTTGTCACCTCCCATCCAAAGGACCTGTCGGAGTCATTAATTGAATCCATGAAAGAGTTGCCAAAAATATGCAGGCATATTCATCTGCCTTTGCAGGCAGGTTCAGACAGGGTGCTCTCCCTTATGAACCGCGGATATACGTACAGTGATTATATGCAAAAGGTCACCAGGTTAAGAGAGGCCATTCCGGATATTGCCATCACTTCTGACATCATTGTTGGTTTCCCGGGAGAGATGGATACTGACTTTCAGATGACCCTGCATGCACTGGAAGAGATACAGTATGACGGGATCTTTGCATTTAAATATTCAAAAAGGCCCGGCACCAAAGCCCTTGATCTGCCGGACCATGTTGATGAAGAGATGAAGTCTGCAAGGCTGGAAAAGGTCCTGAAATTACAGGAAGAGATTACATTTAAGAAAAACAGGGGCCTTGAGGGTAAAGTACTAGAAGTGCTAGTTGAGAGTATCAACGAGTCGGACTACTCGCAGCTGACCGGGAGAACCGGACAGAACAAAATAGTCCACTTTAGAGGTGATGCAGAAGATATTGGCAGGCTTATGAACGTTAAAATCCTGAGAGCAATGCAGCATTCATTATATGGTGAAACAGTTTAACACGTGTTTGTGTATAAACTGCCGTTCTTATTTTTGTCATGCCCGAAGCCTGTCTGCCGACAGGCAGGCATCCATAACTTATAAAAATACTAGATTCCCGCCTAAGGACTGCGGGAATGACAGACAGAGAAACTTAATGTAAACACAAGCACCAGTTAAACAATTATTGAACCATCTTTGAACTATATTGAACAATGTAACATGAAAATATCTATCCAGACATTAGGCTGCAAGGTAAACCAGGCAGAGAGCGCATCAATAGCGGGAAACCTCATGAACCACAATTATGAGGTGGTGACGCATGTTGATGGTTCTGATATATGTATTATCAATACCTGCACAGTAACGGCAAAAAGTGATCAGCAATCCAGACAGCTGATACGAAAAGCTGCCAGATCAGGGGCAAGGGTCATTGTTACAGGCTGCTATGCACAGGTTGGAGCTGATGATCTAAAGAGTATTGATGGAGTAACCCATGTTCTTGGTAATGCAGAAAAGAGTGATATAGCCAAAATCATCAACGGATTAAATGGGTGCAGAGAACACTCCACGGTAAAAGTGATGGGACCTGATGTTCCCCTATTACAGGAACCGTATCACTCAACCCGCTCAAGGGCATTTCTCAAGATACAGGATGGCTGCAACAGATCCTGCTCTTATTGCGCAGTCAGGAAAGCAAGGGGAAGGAGCCGCAGCCTGCAAATTGAGGATGTGATAAAGAGTGCTTTACAAATGGAAAGGGATGGATACAGGGAAATAATTCTCACAGGAGTGCATATTGGAAGTTACGGGCTTGATCTAAGCCCCAAAAGCTCACTAACTGAAGTAGTGCATGAACTTTCTGATGTCTGTCCGGAAACAAGGTTTCGAATAAGTTCTCTTGAGCCGTCAGAAATTAAAAGTGAATTGCTGGCACTGTTAAAAAGAAAAAATATTTGCAATCATCTCCATATTCCATTACAGAGCGGCTCAGATAAAATACTCAACTCAATGAAGAGGGGATACAGTGTCTCAGCTTTTTCACAGGTTATCAACAAAATAATGCACACATATCCGGATATTTCTATCGGGACTGATTTAATCGTTGGATTTCCGGGTGAAACAGAACAAGACTTTAACCATACGATGAGCTTTGTAGATGAAATGCCCTTTAGTTATTTGCATGTTTTTCCGTACTCCAGAAGACCTGATACACCGGCCAGTGTTTTGGAAGGACATGTAGGGGAAGATATAAAAAGTCTTCGTGTAAAAAAGGTCATGGAATTAGGTAAAATTAAAAAAAATTACTATGTTAAAAAGCATCTTTGCTCAACACTTAATGTAATAGTTGAAAATAAAGCCGCAACACATCATTATTACAAGGCAATATCTGATAATTATCTGAAGGTACTGGTCAAGGGTGATGGAATAAAACCGGGCCAGAGGCGTGATATTTTAGTCAAAGACATCGATGGAACTGATCTGATAGCGCAAGCCCTCGATTAATATAAATACTGCTTAACTTATTGAATTATAACCGTTTTTAATCTGCCTAAATATTGTGCAATCCTTGCAATTCCACTATTCAAAGCACCTTGGAGAGGGGGTATCAATGTGTTTACACATATTCTCAACAAAACTACGCCATATCCAATGTCTGATAAGATATATTATGTTAAATTAGATCTTATGTAGGACATAAACTGTTTTTTTGTCCTCAGTTTTCCCATGAACCATTTCCTGCAGATCTCCTCCTTTATACGGCCGACCTGTTCTCCTTTGTCAATATTCAGCTCATTCTGAATATCATTACCGGTAATCACATTTTTCATTTTAAATCTCTTCAGGTCACGGGACATGATTAAATATTTCAGGCTAATGTCATTCCTCAGCATTGAAATGATTAACCCTGCTTCCTCGCTGCTACTCCCAGCCTCTGTAAAAATTTCATATAATGCTTTTTTTGTTAATCTGCGACCAGAGAGTCTCAGAGCATGATGAATTGAATTGATCCGCTTCTCGATATCATTGCTTAGGCTCAGGCGTTTATCAAATATACGTTTGCCTGAGTCATTATACGTTAATAACGCTATATTGATGAGACAATATCCGTTCACGCCCTGGTTGTATTGTTCATTAAATAATGTATTTAATTGTAATGAGTTATATAGATCTGAATGCCTTGATCGTATCCTTGCTATAAACTGATCTGCATTATGTAATATAGTTATATTATTTATTAAAATTAAACTGTTCAGACTTAGTATCTCACTTAACACCTTATGTTTAAATGCGGATTTTATATAATGAGTAACGTTATGTATGGACAGTAATTTAATAAACTCATCGGTAATTCTCTCTTTAGCAACCGTCTGTAATTTACCTGCATTTTTTTTGCAGAGCGCCAGTGTCTCGTTATATATATTGAACTTCAGCTCTGCAGCTATCCTGAAGGCCCTGAGGCACCTCAATGGATCATCATGCAAGCTCTTTTTATGTGTGACCCTCAATACGCTATTCTTAATATCGCTCACGCCACCGAGGGGGTCTACAAGACCATCTGTAGAAGACCAGGCTATCGCATTGATTGTGAAATCTCTTTTGCGAAGATTTGAGTTTATATTTAATCCTAATGGTGTTATATCTATAACTTCTCTCTTATGTGTAATTACCCTGCGTATGTTATACCGCGAAATATGTATTACTTTACCTTTACATTGTCTCGCCAGGTCACGGGAAAACGTATCGATATGTCCACCCACAACAAAATCCCTGTCTGCAGGTTTCCGGTTTATTATGAGGTCACGCACATACCCGCCGACAAGGTAGACGCCATTAATTGGTTGATTAAAGATCCATCTGTTTAACGGATCGGAAAGGACTCTTTTTCTAATATTCACAGGTATCTGATTAACACTTTTCATGTTAACTCAATAATACACTAAGAAATGACTGGATGTGTGATGTTGAAAACCTGCGGCTGATAAAAGAGTTCGTTCAGTTAACTGCGTATTCTGCTATGAAGATGCAATCAGAGTGATAATCGCAGCATCTGAACTCCATTGCTTCTTCTACATAGGTGGATTCAAGAGGGAAATTGTGCATATAAATATCGCCGTTATCCATGTTTTCCTGTATGATAACCTTATATTCCATTGCCCTATTTATATCGACATAAAGGCAGGAAAACTTTAATGCACAGGGATGGATTATTTTATGACAGGAACAAAGGCAGGCTGGCCCTTTAACTTCTTAATTCAGCACCGAGGTTATCTTCCAGTTTTTTCAGAATCAGGGAATACAGCCCGTCAACTTCATTGTCAGTCAGGGTTTTTTCTTTTGACCGGAAGCGGATTGAAAAGGCGAGGCTCTTTTTATCTGAAGGGATGGATTTTCCTTTGTAAATATCAAACAGGGTAATCTTTTCAATGATATCAGCCTCAATATCCAGTATCTCTTTTTTTACAGCAGATACATTTATATCGACACGCACCAGCATGGAGACATCCCGGTCAATACAGGGATATTTAGGCAGTGTGGAAAAAACTGATTGAGAAGGGATACTCTGCATCAATGTGTTGATGTCATGAATC
This sequence comes from Thermodesulfovibrionia bacterium, assembly GCA_947258735.1. The sequence continues at coordinate 5,510 of CAMYJJ010000176.1, forward strand.
TCGAGCAGGGAAATGTCTCCGCACATATCAAATGCTTCAGCTGACCCGGGATGTAATACCCCTATGGTCCCTATCTGCATATCATTACTTAATATTGCGCATGACTTACCCGGATGCAGGTAGGGCTGCGGTGCAGTTTCATACTTCGTAAAATGCAGGTCAGTGATTCTCAGCGCAGACATAACATTTTCAAAAACACCCTTAAGATCATAATAACCCTCATGTTCACTTCCCCATAAAGTCTGTGACGCATCCTTATGATAAACTGCTGCAGCCTGCAGGACCTCTTCAGGCAGCTTCCCGTTTGAAGGGAGAAAGACTTTTGATATTTCAAAGAAACGAAGCTCTTTTTCTCCGCGATTTAAATTCAGATGCAGGTTATTCAGCAAAGCAGGTACAAGAGAGGTTCTCATGGCAGACTCTTCCTGCCTGAGAGGGTTATTGACGTACAGAAGGGTCCTCCTTCTGTCATCCGTTGACAGTGCCAGTTTATCAGTTG
>CAMYJJ010000177.1 GCA_947258735.1 Thermodesulfovibrionia bacterium
GCAGACATGTGGCCTATATTTGAGGAAAACGGTTTTTTACGTAGTCCTTTTCAAGATGGGTAAGGTCCAGATACACATGCCGTGAATCAGTCTTGACCATCTCTGATACAATGGCCCGGGTCACGGTATCCCTTGAAGCCAGTTCAGCCATCTCATGATACTCATGCATAAACCTCTTCTTATGTTTATTTCTCAGTACGGCCCCTTCCCCTCTCATGGCCTCGCTGAGCAGAAACTGGGGGGCACCCCTTGAATATAGGGTTGTCGGGTGAAACTGGACAAATTCCATGTCCCTGATCAATGCCCCTGCCCTGTATGCAATGGCAATTCCATCACCTGTTGATATGACCGGATTGGTTGTTTTAGAATACACCTGCCCGGCTCCTCCTGTGGCGAGTATGACGGCCTTTGCGTAGAAATGTACGAGAGCCCCCCCTCTGAGTACACTGGCCCCCACACACCTGCTCTCATGCATGATCAGGTCCAGGGTATAGGCAAAGTCATATCTGGAAATCGAGGGGCATGATTTTACCTTATTAATAAGAACCCGTTCTATTTCCTTGCCGGTTGAATCACCATGCGCATGCAGGATCCTCCTTTTTGTGTGGGCCGCTTCCCGTGTAAAAGAAAGCTTACTGCCATCCTTATCAAATTCTGCACCCCATGATATAAGCTCACGAATATAGTCAGGTCCCTCTTCTACCATTACCTTTACTGCATCTTCATCGCATAACCCGGCCCCTGCCTTTATTGTGTCATCATAGTGAATACCCACCCTGTCTTCATCACTGATGGCCACGGCAATTCCTCCCTGTGCATATCCGGTTGTGCTCTCGGTTGGTTTGTCCTTGGTCAGAACTATCACGTTCCCGTGAGATGACAGTTCAATGGCTGCCCTCAGACCTGCTACCCCGCCGCCGATAACAAGAAAATCTGCTGATTTTACAGAAGGTTTCATGATTGTATGAATCTTAATCCATTTAATATGGGAAGTCAATTTAAAAACTGGATGTATATGATGTGTTGATACAGGCCTGTTATGAGACTATAAAACAGGTGCTCCCAAGCTGTCCAAGAATACAGAACATTCAAATTCTGTCATTCCGCACTTGTTTCGGAATCTCCTTTTTTCAGAATGATACAGCAAATAGAGATCCTGAAACACGTTCAGGATGACAGTTCTCGGACAGCCTGCTCCAACCTGACCCCGCCCTTCATAATTCCACCATATGCCTCCTGCATTATATTGCAGAAAAAGACGCATTAAAAAAATATTGCTTTAATGCTGACCTTAAGTTAATATATAAGGTTTTTTAATGCTAACCAATTTATTATTAATAATAATAATAATTCTATTTACATGTCATACGCTCAAAAATGATGGATTTAGATAAAAAGGGATTTAGCCGAATTATTCTGACATTGGCTTTGCCATTTATCATACTGGTCATTGCCTTTGGAGCATATAAACTGTTTTTTATCCCTGATCCTGTTATCACAGGACTGGACCAGTTTACGAACCTCTCGGCTGACAAAACTATCATCCTTAACACGGAGAATATCAAGTCTATTGATATTGCTGTCTATCAAAATGACCAAAAGGTAGATGTGCTGAATGATCTCCCGGGACATTCAGAAAAATTATACAAATTGAACATTAAGCCAAAATCCCTTGGCCTGGGAGACGGTCAGGCCCTGGTCATTGTGAATGCGAAGGCAGGCCTTTTAAAGGAGGTAGAGCACAAGATAGCTGTCACGATCGATACGATTCCTCCTGTTCTGGAAGTACTGAAATCGCCCCGTCAGATCAACCGTGGAAGTTGCGGAGCTGCCCTGTTGCGGGTAAAGGGGGCTGATTCAGTTTTTATAAAACTCGTTGATCCTGCCCAGCCGGAAGACTATAGACAGTTTAGCGCTTATGAGCTGTCAAAGGCCCTTGATGTGACGGACGGGCCTTCAACAGAAGATGAACTACAGAACAATAAAACCACAGGTACTATGGCAGATAGCAGTCCGGTAACATACGTGGCATTGTTTCCGGCCCCATATGATATCAAGGAAAACAGCCTGTTATATGCAGTTGCCAGTGATGCAGCAGGTAATGTAAATATAACATCACTTTCCACGAGGATACAGCAAAAGAAATTTACAAAATCATCTATCAATATTGATGACGATTTTATTAACAGGGTAGTATACCCCCTTTTGAATGAATCCAGCATGGATGATCCTACCGGGTCCTTTAAAAGAGTAAATGAAGAATTGAGGGACAGGAGCGCTGAAACAATACTGAACCTGGTTAAACATACTGAACCCCGGCTGCTCTGGCAGGGACGTTTTTCACAACTGAGAAACAGCAAGGTAATGGCCAAATATGGAGATAAGAGGGCCTATTTATATAAAGGCAAAAAAATCAGCACCAGCTCCCATCTTGGACATGATCTTGCATCTTATGCAAAGGCACCGGTAGAGGCAGCCAATTCCGGAATTGTTACATTCGCTGCAGACCTCAGTATTTATGGAAATACCGTCATCATCGACCATGGCCTTGGACTCATGAGCCTGTATGGTCACCTGTCTGCCTTGACGGTTGAGAAGGGAGACAGGGTAAAAAAGGGCGATATGATCGGTAAGACAGGCTCAACCGGGCTCGCAGGAGGCGACCACCTGCATTTCGGCATGCTGCTGCATGGATATGAGGTATCTCCCATATACTGGTGGGACAGTAACTGGATCAAAATCCATATGATGGATTATTTGACTTATTAATATGCTGTTAAAAAACAGTAGACAAGCCGGCAAAGATGACATACAATCATACTAATATAGAAAGTTGGAGAGAATAAGAATGGACCGTCAAGTTTCAAAAAGTGAAGTACCTTCCTACGAAATTGTAGAAGAAAAAATAAAAGAGATCGATGGATCTATCATTGTATTGCGTATATTTTATATATTCATGCAGATTGCCTACAAGTTCCAGCTGATCAAAAACGATAAACTGTGCACTGTTGAAATTCCCAGAAAACTGCTTGAAGGTCTGGATAACAGCAATACAGGTTTTGATGATGAGTTGAACAGGATCCTTGATGATTCTGTACAGCACGCTGATTGCTGGAACAAGGTCTGAGTCCAGGACTTTTTGGCAATTAAAGTTACATGTATCTGCGCGGTCTTCCTTCCGCAGATATCATTTCGTATGATGTTAATCATACCCAGAAAATATTACCCTCGTTATACTATTAATATATTAATTGAGAATACGAGGTAACCATGTTTAAGAATGACTGCCCCGGCAGCAAGGAAATACGAGAACCCAAACCCGAAGAAATCAAATGTCGTCATTGCGGTAATGATGTTGAAATCTGGAGCGATGAGACAGAGACCAAATGCAAGTCATGTGGACAGACCATTGACCGCATGATCGGCCAGACCTGCCTGGACTGGTGCTCTCATGCGAAAGAGTGCGTGGGCGAAAACAAGTACCGCAGAATCAAGGCGGGCTCTAACGGCAAGAATTAAACACATTCTCCTGCGTACATATAATCTGTCCCCCTTCCTTTTAAAAGTACTAATTCTTAGGTGTGTCCATAAATGCGGGGGAGGGTTAGCGACGTATTTTCAAAGTTGATGAGTTTGCAGGTTTATTACTTTATACATATTATCAATGGATCATATTGACTCTGATATTGAGGATATATATCTGCTGTCAATGATACTGATAAATCAGAATGTTAAGGGTTAACAGTAGATAGTGAGGATAATCATCTGAGCTCTAATGCTCAATAAGCTATTATTAATAATCTGTTTTGTCGTTTATATATCTCACACCAATAAAACATAAAAAGGTTTCTGCTTTTTCGTGTTCACTTCAGCAGCTTGTCAGGTCAAATTTCTCTAAGAAATCATCAGGAATATCAGCATGTTTTCTTCCTGCAAGACCAAAATAGTACAAAGGCTTACCATCCATTGACATTCTGTGGCGGTAGCGTTCCAAATGGTAAATATCCAGATACTTTGAAAATATCAGTTCACGAATCATTCGTGAAAAACCTGATGTGTCCGTGTGGTCTAAAAACGTCTCTTTGATATTAAAAGCAACCCATCCTTCATTCTGGATAAGATTAAACGCTGTAAAAAATGCCCTAGGTGGAATATCACCAAAACCAAGCGCTGCAACAGTTGTGAGGCAGTCTGGCATCCATGACGCTATTTCATCGTGAACATCTTCATTAAGATTACAAAAGTCTGCAACATAATAAGCGTCATAAATCCCAGGTCTATCCCTTTCTGTTGCCTGCTGCGCTTCATCAATAATGTCCACACCAATTAGCCTTGAAACACCATGCTTCTTTAATGCTTCTCCCATCATTCCATTGCCTGCCCCAAGATCCAAGACTCGCAACTCACTAAGATTGTACTCAGATTGACTAAGGCTATGCCTCAGAATATCTGATACCTTTGCAGGAGATTGACATTTCAATCTCTCATAGAATAGCTGCTCATATAAATCTGGTTTACTATAGATAACATCATAATCATGAAAACGGACCTGTTTCTTTCCTGCAGACTCTACTAAATAAAAAAATATTTCATCCTGATCAAGTTCTTCTGTATCTCTTTTGGGGAACTGTATTCTGTGGCGTTTTCTCATTATTTTCCTTTTCTATGTTGAAGTTAGACCTAACGCTATGATTTCAAACGAATGTCTTAATGATTTTAACATGCGAAGTGACGATTTTCATATCCCTTTCATACTCAATTAGTTTTATGACTGTCTGGGTACGTGCTTAGATTTTGCTTTGGTGATAATGAAGTGAGCATCAACCAGAATCTGAGACAAGTATAGCTGGATAACAAGAATAACAAAGGGGTCTGATCTGGGGTGGTGAAAAGTTTGATGATTCCCGGTTAAACTCAATAAAAAAGCAGAGACATTACCTACACTTCTACAGAAGGTCCCCCGGGCTTTAACGTATCTATGAATTTCATGTATTGCCGGGGCGGGTTCAGGACTTTCATGAGAAAGGTCAATGTATTGGATTCATGTTCAGCTCTTAAAAAGCATATAACATTACATGTAAGATTGAGCGCGTCACCCTGGGGAGTTAGAAAACTCAGCTGTATTTCTTGCGGAGGCGTAAATTTTTTTGAAACATTAATCGAAGAACATATCATATAATCCATGCCCTTATTGGAAACATATTCTATCAATCCTGAAAACGTTTTGCCTCCTGAATAGATATTACCGTTAAGATTAACACGGATTTTATCAGAAAATATTCTCTGCATAGATATCACCTCGATCCACAAGTATTAATACGCAAAAAAGATACCACATTGAAAATGCTTGAAAAACAGTATGTTAATTTTATGAAAGCCGTTTCGAATTGTCATAATGGCAAAATCATATGACATAATTACAACGAAACATTTATCAGGCATTGAATTATGACTGAAACATGAATAATTCATCTGATTATAAGAAAACTGCAAAATATTCATCCTGGGGAGGTTCTGAAAGAAGAGTTCCTCGTTCCTATGGGCATATCAGTATACCGTTTGTTCAAAGAAACAGGTTTTTCACAAGAAAGGCTAGGCCAGATTACGATAATGAAGAAGCGCAAAAGAAGTACAGAAAGGAGATTACATCCATCCATTCATTCAATTAAAGATCAAAAAAGAACACTCTACGTTTCACAATGAATCTCATGACCTGCCTTTAAGAGGTGTCAGGAAACCTTATGAAGGCAATGAAACATAAAATGTACTTCCCGTCCCAGACCCGGATTCCAGCCATACTTTCCCCATATGCCTCTCTACGATCTTTTTCACGATTGAGAGTCCCAGCCCTTCGCCCTTGACCTTCTCAGGTTCAAGTTGATGAAATAGTTCAAATATTTTCTTTTGATGTTCAGGTGCTATGCCAATGCCGTTGTCCTCGACACAGTATACTGATGACCCGTTTTCTTTGTACCCCGATATATTCACGATACCGGGTTTATCAGGT
>CAMYJJ010000178.1 GCA_947258735.1 Thermodesulfovibrionia bacterium
ATTATGCGGCTGGTCCCAACCATACATTACCGACCGGCGGCACGGCACGGTTTTCCTCTCCCCTTGGCGTGTATGATTTTGTAAAACGCACCAGCCTTCTGAATGCAACAAAAAAAGGTTTTATAGGGCTTTCAGATACCGTAGAGATATTTGCAGATACTGAAGGGCTGGAAGCACACGGAAATACGGTAAGGGTAAGAAAACAGTAAAAAATAACATTCCGGCATCTGTTCTCCATAGGGGCACCTGGCAACGTGACCCTTCAATATGCCCGTACGATTAAACGGGAAGGGGGAATTCATGAATTGCCCCTACGGAAATGAACTGCAATATAAGGGCGAACGGCCGTTCGCCCCTGCAGATTATCGCTCTTCTAAATCAACATATGACCTTGGTCTGGTCACATTTTTGTAGCCCGGACGGATAATACGCGGATTGGCATATATCTCCTCAATGCGATGCGCAAGCCATCCCGCGACTCTGGCCATTGCGAAAAGAGGTGTATAGACCTCCTTGGGAATGTCAAGGCACTCATAAACAAACCCGGAATAAAAATCCACATTGGCGCATATCATTTTTGGTTTGCCCGTTACCCTTGCAAAGCATCCCGGGGCCAGTCGTTCCACGAGATGGTATAACTCATATTCTGCTGACAGGTCTTTTTCCTCGGCAAGTGCTTTTGCCGTTTCTTTCAGGCATATGGCCCTTGGGTCAGATATTGTATAGACTGCGTGGCCAAAGCCATAGAGTTTTCCGGCATTGTCAAATGTTTTTTTGCGAAGAATATTATCAAGACAATCTGATACCTGGCCTTCACTGGTCCAGTCAGATACGGTCTCCTTAATATGCTCCATCATATTGACAACCCTGATATTGGCCCCGCCATGCAGAGGTCCTTTTAATGATCCAATGGCTGCAGCAATCGCCGAGTACGTGTCAGATCCGGTAGAGGAGACCACATGAGTAGTAAATGTCGAGTTATTACCACCGCCATGTTCGGCATGGAGAATTAAGACTTCATCCAGAACCATGGCTTCAAGATCGCTGAATTCACCGTCTGCCCTCATCATGTACAGAAAGTCTTCAGCCGTTGAATATTCTTCTTTTGGAGGATGAATGACGAGCGATGTGTTTTCCTGCTTGTGCATAACAGCCTGATACGAGTAAGCAATCAGGGGAGGAAACTTGGCAATCAGCTCTACTGATTGACGGACCAACGTATCAGTGCCCAGTCCTTCGGGGTCTGGATCTCTTGTATACAGGGCAAGTACTGATCGGGCAAGGCTGTTCATCACATCTGAAGGAGTAAAGGTCATTATTACGTCACGGGAAAAATTCGTGGGAAGTTCCCTGTTGGCAACAAGGAGCTCATTAAACTGTTCAAGCTGAATATCTGTCGGAAGCTCTCCGAATAAAAGAAGGTAAGCTGTTTCTTCATAACCGACACGCCTGTCCCTCTTTTTTGCGCCATGGGCAAGGTCTTCTACATCATAGCCCCGGTACAGAAGCCGGCCCGGTATCGGCACTAGTTCTGCATCAATATACTCGTACCCAAGAACAGCCCCTACTTCTGTGAGACCGACAAGGACTCCTGATCCGTCTTCGTTTCTCAGGCCCCTTTTCACATTATAGCGCTGATACAGTTCTGGAGGTATCCTGGCATGATCAATTGCCTGTTTACATAAATCTTTTTTTAGTCGTACAAATTTTTTCTTCATAAGTTATGTTCCTCATTGATTCCTGCTGTCCCCAGCAGATTATAATTTGGAAGCACATCTGAACATCGCGTCGAAAAGGTCCCTGATATCTTCCTTTTCAACTGATGAGAAGGCTATCCTTATGTCAGATGAGCCGATTGCTATAACACCTATTCCTTCTTTCCCAAGAAGTTCTTTTCTGAATGTTTCTGCATCCAGACCAGATTTTAATTTTACACACATGAAATAGCCCGAGTTAAATGGATATGCCGTGAAATAATCAGCATACTTGGGATCGGACAGTACATTCTTTACCTCGATTGCCCGGTCCTTAAGAATCTGCCGCCTCTCATTTCTTTCCCGTTCAAAATTACTGTCTTCCATTGCATGAATCAGCACCGATTGAGAAGGAGCAGGGGCATTTGATATGTTGGACCTCACTGTCCCGCCGAGTTTCTTTTCTATGGCTTCAAAAAAAACATCTTCCTGTCCCACCTTCACACCAGTACTTACCGTGATAAAGCCGACCCTGAAGCCCCAGACGAAATCCTCCTTGGTTGCGCCGTCAAGTTTCACGGCAATCAATTTAGGATGACTGTCAGCCAATATGGAAAATATGGATTCTGTCGCTGTATCATCTTCATAAAAAAGCCCGAAATAGGCATCATCACAAAATACTATGACCGTCTGACCTGATTCGGCAATACTGATCAGCAGCGATCCTATCTCTTTCATCTCAGTGACGGTAGGGGTGTACCCTGTTGGATTATTGGGGAAGTTAAGCAAAGTGACTATCTTGCTACTGCCTTTTGCCTTAAGCAATGCCTGCTTATAGCCATCAATATTAAAACCGCCCTTGTCGTCATAAAGGGGAAAGGTGCTGATCTGGGCCCCTTTTCTCAGCTCAAAGAGCAGTCTGTAGTTTCCCCACAGCTTATCAGGCATGATGATCACTTCATCAGGATCGATAAACATGTCAGCAGCTACACTTAACCCATGCGTGAGTCCTGCTGTGACAACGGGCAGGCTCATACGCTTTCCCTTTAACCCCGGGTTCTTCCGGACCATTTCCTCGGCCCAGGCTGTTCTCAGGGCCGGAAAGCCGTATGAAGGTGCATAATTCAGTGTTTCATCAGGTGTAAGTCCGAAGAAATGGTTCATGATTGATGGAAGATGCATGGCATGTCCCCTGTCTTTTGCCGTACCGATGGTGGCATTAAACCGGTGGGCCTTTGCCTTTGCCTCAGCTGACTGGGTCAGGATACCTTTAGGAAAAAATATTCCCCGGCCGAAACTGGCCAGCGACCCCAGAAAATCAGTGTTTCCTTTTTCCAGTATGTCATTTAGTTCCTGTGCTAGCGGATTCAAACTTCCCCCTGTTCATTTATTAGTTATGACGAAAAAGATAAATCAGATTATTGGAAATCAAGTGATACCAGGGAACAATAAATTACACCTGGGTACATAATATTATATCCCTTGTTGTTTAGAGTCAATTACTCTAGCATGAATATCAGGTTATTGTCCACCCCCTGATCAAACATAAAAATCGTGGAATTAATGAGTTAATTGAATAATTTCAGACCACTCTGTATTATAGATACACATATTCAGCAATATAATGTAAGGAGAACCGCCAATACAATGAAAAAGGTTTTAAAACTTGGACTTCCAAAGGGCAGTCTGCAGGAATCTACCCTCAAATTATTTAAAAAGGCTGGATATAATGTTTCAGTTGATTCCCGTTCCTACTATCCTGTATTTGATGACATCGAGATTGAGGCATTGCTCATCAGGGCACAGGAAATGGCCCGGTATGTCGATGACGGCGTACTTGATGCCGGACTCACCGGTAAGGACTGGATACTGGAGCAGGGAGCGGATGTGAAGGAAATAGCTGAACTGAACTATGCCAAGGGGGGACTGAGGCCTGTGAGGTGGGTAATTGCGGTTCCACAGGATTCCAAAATCAGGAAGGTCAAAGACCTGCAGGGAAAGAGAATAGCCACTGAACTGGTGCATTTTACAAAGAAATATCTCAAATCACATGGCATAAAGGCTGAAGTGGACTTTTCCTGGGGGGCCACAGAGGTAAAGCCTCCCCATCTGTGCGATGCCATCGTAGAGCTTACAGAGACAGGTACATCTTTGAGAGCCAATAACCTAAGGGTTGTCGAAACAATCCTGACGTCCAGCACAAGATTTATATCGAATAAGAGCTCCTGGAAGGACAAATGGAAAAAACAGAAGATGGAAAATATCGTTCTCCTTCTGCAGGGCGCTCTTGCTGCAGAGGAAAAGGTAGGACTTAAGATGAATGTTCCCCAGAAGTCCCTAAAAAGGGCAATGAGTCTGCTTTCATCACTTCATGCTCCAACAATTTCAGAACTCTCAGACTCAGGCTGGTTTGCGCTTGAAGTTGTCATTGATGAGCGCATTGTACGTGATATTATCCCCAAGCTTAAAGCAGTGGGCGCAGAAGGGATTATTGAGTATCCGTTAAACAAGGTGATACCGTAGGGGCACGTTGAAACGTGCGCCTACGTTCGTAATGAAAATATTTTTATTAATTATCGCAATTCCTGTCATTCTCTTTTTTATTATCCGCTTCTTCGAACAGAAGAGCCTGTATTATCCTTTCAGCGCTGTCGAGATCACCCCAAAGGATATCGGTCTTGATTATGAGGATGTACATATAGCCACAAAGGACGGAGTTGATATTCACGGCTGGTTTATCCCTGCCAAAGAACCAGAAGGGGCTTTGCTGTTCAGTCATGGCAACGGGGGAAACATAAGCCATAGACTGGAAAAGCTGCAGATGCTGCATGAACTTAATCTTGATATTCTGATTTATGATTATCGCGGATATGGAAAGAGCAGGGGCAAGCCCTCTGAACAGGGTCTGTATCTTGATGCCCAGGTAACGCTTGATTATCTTATCCATGAAAAAAGATATGAACCTGATCACATTATTGCGTATGGAGAGTCCCTCGGAGGCGCAGTAGCGATTCAACTGGCTGCGGGGACTGAACTGGGAGGATTGATTATCGAAGGCTCGTTTTCTTCCATAAAAGATATTGCCAGACATTATTTCCCCTATATCCCATCATTTATATATAAAACCAGGTTTGATTCAGTACGTAAGATCAGGGACATACCTGTTCCCAAATTAATAGTGCACAGCATTGATGATGAAGTTATTCCCTTCAAATACGGGGTGGCACTCTTTGAAGCAGCAGCAGAACCAAAAAAATTTGTCATTCTCAAGGGCGGTCACAACGACGCATTTCTGGTTTCCCGGGACCTGTATTTACCGGAAATACAGGCTTTTACGTCTGCACACTAAATATTACAGGTATATTTAGCTATTTCTTCTTTCTTCTCATATCAACTTACATTGATGAATAGATCGTAATTGTTGATAATATATATAACAGTGTTTTCAATAAGGTATGTCATGGATGGGTGCAGGAATGTCAAGACAAAATAACCATCTTATGTGGTTTACAACGATATTTTGCTGGTTATCAACTGCCGTTATTATATGTATCTGGGCAGGTCATGCAGGTGCTCAGAAAGGACCTGTGTCCGGAAAAAACAATAACCATAACAGTGCCAGGCCTTATAAAACAGTACAGGAGAATGTTTCAGCTCATAATGCATATGATCATGCCGCACAGATAAAGGCATCAATAGAAGAGCTCCGAAAGCTTTCAAAAAAAGCAAGATCAAAACCGTTAATATCAGCACTGCAAACAGGGAACCTTTCCGGTCTTTTAGCACAAACGCAGGACAGCGGCGGCGCATTTGTGCGTTTTTCCAGGAGAAATGGAACGCCAGCATTTATAAAAGGTGCAGGCCTTACCGCAGCTATAGCGGTGAACACATCGGATATGGCGATGTCAAAGAGCATGGCATTAAGGTTTATGGCTGATAATCGTGACCTCCTGAAGCTCTCAGACCCTGTACAGGAACTCTCGATAACCCGCCAGAGAATGGACAGGCAGGGCAAAAAACATTTCCATTATCAGCAGACCCACCGCGGAATACCGATATGGGGCAAAGAAGTTGCCGTGCACCTCAGAGAAAATGATTCGGTCTATCTTTTTCAGGGAAACTATGAGCCCTCTCCCGAAGCTCTTAACACAGAGCCGGTCATTTCTTCAGACGATGCACTGTTAGCAGTGAGGGACCATCTTCACATAACTCATGATGGCATATCTGAACCTGATTATCTGCTGGTTTTTTATACCCTGAAAAATGGGGCCATGAAACTTGCCTACAAA
>CAMYJJ010000179.1 GCA_947258735.1 Thermodesulfovibrionia bacterium
TTCAGAATGACATTATGCACGTTTTACATACTATGACAAAGTCTCTTCGCGAGTATGACGGCGAACGTGATTTCCTCTATACTTTTGCAAGTGGTTACTTATTTATAACATGACGGTAAACCGAATAATACAAATACTTCCTACTTCTGCCCCTTCTTTGCCATGGGATGTGCCTTATCATAGACATCTGCCAGATGAGTGATATCCACATGTGCATATTTCTGTGTCGTGGAAAGGGATGCATGTCCAAGAAGTTCCTGGATTGCCCTCAGATCCGCACCTTCATGCAGCAGGTGCGTGGCAAACGTGTGCCGTAATGTATGAGGGCTATGGTCCCCTTTGAGATTAATCATCCTGCTGTAAAATAATAATATACGCCTTACACTCCTCTGTGTCAACCGTCCGCCTCGGCAATTCAGTATAAGCGCCGAAGATTTTTTCCTGATTGATATTCTTTCGGGAAGATATTCCTGAATGGCGGTCATTGCCTTTGCCCCTATGGGGACAATCCGTTCCTTCCTGCCCTTCCCTTTTACCCTGATGAGGGATTCTTTCATGTCAAGATCGCCGATATCCAGTGATGTCAGTTCAGACACCCTGATACCCGATGAGTAGAGCAGTTCCAGTATCGCCTTGTCCCGGGTCGGCCTGAACGTCTCCCCCTCAGGAGAGTCCATAAGAGCAAAGACCTCATCAATCGTCAGAAATTTAGGTAATGCCCTGGGAACTTTCGGGCTTGATACCAGCTTTGCCGGATTATTTTTAATATATCCCTCCCTGTGGAGGAACTTAAAAAATGACCGGACACTGGCAAGTTTTCTTGAGATTGAGGTTTTTTTTAATTTTTTATGATGAAGTGATGCAAGAAAGCTTCTCACATCGAGGTTGTCAACTTCTTTTGGCTTTTTTTCTATAAATTCCAAGAATTCCTGCAAATCCCTCTCATATGCCCTCAATGTATGAGATGAAACGCCCTGTTCATTTCTTAAGTGATTAATAAAATGTTCAATATATTTTTTCATTCGAATTTAATTCTTTCTCCAGGCTATTGTAAATTTAATTAATTTATCTTGCAAGATGTGCAACATGCAATTGCACAAACTTGTGACAATTGCACAGTGCAGTGTTTGATTGCAATCTTGACTCTTCCATAAAATCCGGGGGTTATGAGCTGGCATAATACTTGATAAACAGGTGACATATACCAGATGCCTACAAAACTATTTGCGCATCTTTGCATATATAGAATAATTATATAGCATATTAAAATTTTTAATTTGATTGATAATGAAAAATATTATAATCTATTGATACCCGGAATTAATTTTTTACTAATAAAAAACCTATTTGCGCATCTATACTTATATTGATTGCTTATAGAGTACATTAAAATTTTAAATTAGACAAAAGCTGAAATATTTTTTAGAATAATTACACTGGACAAAAATTTCGCAATTATATTTACAAATAAATTTATGAATAAAAAAATAATAAAGTTTTGAGGGAGGCTTGATTATGACTATGAGAAAACTTTTTGTACCGGCATTACTGTTAATTGTTAGTCTTTTGTTTGTTCCAGCGTTTGCTTCTGCTTATGAAATTGATTTGCCCTACCTCGACTGGACTGATGGTTATGATTACAATGGCACCACGCTGACATTTCCTAACTCTTCTGTTTCATGGGTGTGGTATATGGACGGCAGCTTTGCAAATCAGGGGATTAGTTCTGTGATCCCATTTTATGATCCCATTGTGGGCCAGTCTGTGGTGATTGGCGACCTGTATAATGATTGGGGCGGTGCACTTGCATTTGGAGCTAGCGGTGGCGGGTCCGTGTCCTATAGCATAGGCTCTGTTTTTTCAGCTGATCTGGATTTTTTTGATGTGACTACAAGCTGTGGTACCTCTGGCGCTCCAGGATGCGTTAATTACGATTTTGGTGTTATAAACCTTTCAAACGTGAATATAAGTAATTCAATAGGCTCTCAGTATCTGACCGAGCTGGAGAGTCAGCTGGCCTTAGGGTATGACTTGTCAATGAGGGTAACCTTAAAAAACGGCCCTGCCACCTTTACAGCACCTGAAAGTGGAAATGCCGATGGCAAGATGGTTCTTGTTCCCGAGCCAATAAGCGCTGTTCTGTTTATAAGCGGTGGCGGTTTGCTTGCGGCTCGTCGTTTCAGAAGACGTACTACATAGATTTTTTTTATAGTCGTATTGACTTATCTGCAAAGAACTTGACAATTCACTGAATCGAAGTACAATTGATAATAATGGAATAGATATTCTTGCAAGTTGCAATATTCCAAATTAAATAAATAATGGAAGGAGGCAGTAAAATGAGTTCTTTATTGAAGTATTCAGTTTTATTGATGTTGACAGTATGTGTTATGGCCGGCAATGCATTGGCACAGGTTTCGCCCAGCGCAGACATTGTAGGGGTTTTACAGTCAACGGTGAATGATCAGGGCACACCTGATCCCAGTGATGACATCGTTGAGTTGACGTTTTTGGCAACCAACATTCCCTCTGTGCAGTACAGCGACGGCATTTTTGGATTGAACTTCGTTGAGGGCGAGGAGGAAATCATCGATATTACGGCAGGCAATGTTATTCTTGAGAACGCGTTCATTCCTCTTGCTCAGTGTGACGACGCAGGACTCACCAACACCACGAATCCCGGAACGAGTCTCAGGATCACCTCTGACCCCACGGCAATAGATCCTCTGCATACGTTCCTGACCGCAGATTTTATTGTGGAAGGAAATGATGCAGATCGTCGCCTCAGATTTTATAGTGATCCAGGTTGTACTAACTGCTGGGGCCTGCATCCAGTCGGTGTAGCCCTTGACCCTAATGATCCGACTTCGCTTAATCTATTTGTAGACCCGACAAGCACATCAGCAACGTATGCGTCACGTTTCATAGATGATTATGAGTCATCACTTGATGGCACCCGGCTTGCAGGAGCTGCTATCTCCTTTGTACCTGTTTTAGGTACGCTTTGCGGTGGAGGCACGTTCAATATCTTACAGTTGCAGGGAAATATTGGCGGTGTCTTTCCTCCCAAGCAGTGCGGAGTTGAGGTGACCAAGACTGCGTCGACAGACGTTGTTCAATGCCCCTGCGACAATGAAAGACCCTCAGGAGACTCTGATTCTGACTCTGACGGCGACGGTGATACTGACTCCGGCGACGGTGACAACGACTCTGACTCAGACAGTGATCCGATTTTAAACGGCGGCAACTGCTCCTGTCAGGGCGTAGTGAGTGATTTCAGCGACTCAGACTCAGACTCAGACGGTGATGGTGACACTGACTCGGGTGACTGCGACGAGGACTCGGATTCTGATTCCCATTATGACTCCGATGACTCTGACAGTGATAATTATATTCATCATTATGGTTACCATAATGATTCCGGTACTGCCTACGATTCCGACAGTGACAGCAATGGTACCTGTTTCTTTGTCTGCCCTGATAATCAGAAGGTCACGTACACCTATACGGTCACCAATAATGGTGCCGATTTGGAAAGCGTGACTGTGGATGATAATAAGCTCGGTTTCCTGAAGGTGTATCCCACAATGCCCGCAGGATTCACAGATACATTCACCGCGGAGACCTGTATTTACGATGACACCACGAACATTGTGACGGTTGCGGGATTACTCGCAAATAGCAATGAGGTATGTTCGGTTACTGCCGAAGAAACCGTCACCGTTGAATACATCCTCGGTCCCAACAGCTATGCAGACAGCGACAGTGATTCCGACAGTGAAATGCCGGGCGATTCTGGTGACTCATCCTACTGGTCGTATTGGGGATTTAAATGGTGGACGAGATAGTAGTGTTCCACATCTGTTGAGTTGAATTGTATGAGAGGCCCTGCATTAGCAGGGCCTCTTTTTTTGTCCGGACATTGCTTATGCGAGAAGCGTGGTGGCCAATTATTTTCGTGAAGTGATATAATCAGTATCTGTGTATAAATTACAAGTGTTTTAATTTTGTCATGCCCGAAGTCCTTAATCGGGCATCTCGGAGCGAGTCTGCGCGAAGAGTCGCTTCGACCAGAACCTATTACAACTACTGGATTCTCGATGCGAGTCTTCGCAAGAGTCGTTTCGACCCGCTCAAAGACCTGCGGGAATGACGTCCCAATGCTTGAGTTTATGGACAGACGCACTGATTAAATATTACTATCTTTCATCAAGCTAACTATGTTTAAAAGCAGAGTTCATGTACTTATAGCCTCCATCCTGTTCACGCTCATAGTGAGCGCCTATATCATTATGGCCGTCAGGTTTCCCATGGCCTATATTATCGGCACGTATGAGGATTTTATCGGTGAGTGGATACAGGTCTTCTTTTTTGCCGCTGTCATGGTTATCTCGGCACGGATGGCATTTTCAGAGTCACGGTTCCGGATATTTTTTGCGCTGCTGGCCCTTGCCGGTTTCTATGTCGTCGGCGAGGAGATATCATGGGGCCAGCGCATATTCGACATAGACAGCCCTGAATTCTTCCGCACCCACAACCTTCAGCGGGAGACCAATATCCACAATTTTTTTACCGGTCCCTATGGCACACAGCTGAAGAAAAGAATTGCGGTTATCATCGCGATAGGGTTCATTCTCTATGGCCTTATATATCCCCTTGCGCTCCGATTGCGATGGAAGATCGCTTTGTGGATAGAGAAAAGGGGCATTCCAGCACCGCCCCTCTATCTCTGGCCCTTTTTTGTATGCAGCGCATTCCTTGAACTGGGATTCCTGAGTTTTAATGAGGCCGAGGTCGCTGAAATGCTCATCCCCTTTGCCCTGTCCATTACGGGTCTCTTTTACTGGACAGCATATCACCGGGACCTCGATGTGCATCAGACTGCAGGGGATGCGTCTTTCTCCCGAAGCATTGCCCTCGGTACTCTGGCGCTCTTTCTCATTGTACTGGTGCTGTCAGGTGCAGCAACCTATGCATCCTATTCTTCCCCCCGCATCAGGGCCCGCATGGAAAGCAGGCTGAACAACGGTATTGAAAAATTTGCCGGACGGTACAGACGATACAGACAATGGGACACTGCGGCGCGCCTGTACCACGAGATTGACAAACGGGAGCCCGGACGCGCATCCATTCAGAGGAGGCTTGCTACCTGTTATGAAAAACAGGGCCAGGAAAAAGACTCTGCTCACTATCTCAAGAAGGCCCTTGATATTGATACCAGACGCATGAAGAGAAAACCCGAAAATGTATCAAGCAATCTCTCCCTGGCAAAGACCTATCGCCAGATGGGGAATAAAGAAAAGGCGGATCAGCATCTGGACAGTGCGCTCATGGTCGCCCTGAAGCGGGCGGAAAAGAAACCGGAAAGCGCAAGCGCAGCATACTGGCTGGGAAAGACCTACCGCGACAGGGGAAATTATGCTGCCGCCCTGAAGCAGTTTCAAAAGGCGTTTCGTCTTAAGCCTTATATCTCAAAATACCGCAAGGCGCTGTTCCGGGTACAGGGCTACGCAGGAAAGGTCCCCGGCACAGACCCCGGGGATTCGGATAATGAAGAAATGGAACTTGCCAAATAGTTTTTCATCAGCTTACAATTTCAATGCTGAGGAAATGCAGCTAATTCATTCAGAATTTGCGTTGGAAAGTTATCTTGTTTCAAAAAGCAAAAGAGGATCATGAAACAATTATATTGATTCCTGGGTAGATTAAGAAAAGAGACTGTAAAAAACATGAAGGGTAAAAAAAACGTCCCATTATTCATTGTAGCTGTTTTCATTCTGACAGCAGTCGGCCTTTTTTTTATGTATAAAACGGGTCAGGAAAAATCAGAACAGGATCTTTATCCTGACAAACAATCCGGTGCGATACAACCCGATACACTTTCAGGGCAGGCTGAGGGTATCGGAAGTGACTACTCAGATCCTGACACGGGAATGGAATTTGTCTTTGTCAGAGGGGGCTGTTTTAAGATGGGTTG
>CAMYJJ010000180.1 GCA_947258735.1 Thermodesulfovibrionia bacterium
ACTTAATGTAATTGAACCGCTCAGACCCACCTGACCGATACCATTGTCAATGATGCACTCTTCCGCGTTGGTTGTTGACCATTGTAATGTGGTGCTCTCACCCAATTCAATGGCCTGGAATTCCGAATCCAGGTCGATCTCGGCTCTGTTTACCGTAACGGTCACATCCTCTGTGGTTACACCTTCACCATTTACTGCTGTTAAGGTATAGGTGGTTGTCGTATCAGGGTTGACAATCACTGAGCCGCTTGTTTCGACATCTCCTATGTTATTATCGATGGAACAGGAATCAGCATGTTCAGTGGTCCAACTTATAGTTGCGGAGCTGCCTGGCCATATGGCTTGCGGCACTGCTGCCAAGTTCACTGACGGCAAGGGATCAAGAACTATTATCTGAACTGTTTGAGTTACAGTACCTCTATTGTTTACAGCTGTAATTGTATACACTGTGTTCTCTGATGAAGAGATCTCATAAGAACCGTCATGAGGTACAATGCCGATGTTTTGATCAATGAAGACGGTTTGGGTATGAGCAGTCTGCCAAACCAGCCGGGTAATGTCGCCCCTGCGAATTGTTACAGTTTCGGCAGTAAAGGTGACTCTTGGTTCGGGTTCACTTTCAAAATCAGCCAGGGTAAAATCGACTTTTTTATTCTGACCATTGATCGAAACATTTTTGGTTGCCCTGCGCCCATCTGCCAGGGTAGCTAAGACTGTATAATTCCCTGATTCCAGAGGAAGCCCATAACCGCCAGCGTCTGCAGTGAAGGTACTGTGATTGGTGTCAGCTATCTGGATATTAACATGACCAAGTCCTTCACCAGGTGAATAGAAGCCGTTTGCATCGGCATCATCATAGACAACACCAAGCAGAAAGTTCGGACCACTTAGAAATGCGCCAAAATTGCAGGTGACAATTCCTCCGTAGAGAAAATTAGTAAATCTGGATTCCGGCTGGAACCTGATTCCAACTTCTTTTTGTTCTCCATTAAGCATATTAACACGATGCCCCCTACCGGAGACTCCTGAATCAATAAAGAGAACATCATGAAGCTGAAGGCTCAGCGCAAAAGGATCGTTAATCGGAGTTGTAAATGGTATGGATGCTAAATTCTCCCCAATAGAGTTTCCAAAATACCCGGCATCCTCTACCCTGTGTCCGGGTCTTCTTCCATCCAGGCCTAAATGGCCCTGATACTTATTTACAATCATATCCTCAGTATGAAGAAGCGCTGCCTGATGGAGAAACCTGTTGAATACGAGTGGTTGTACCGGAGCTGGATCAATCAGTACGCTCGGCGGCCCTTCGTTGAGATCAACCCCTAGACGGTCTGCCTCGACAGGCGGATTTAATCTGGCCCTGTTAATGGCTTCCAGGTGCAACTGTTCCGCCACACTTGGGTTACCGTAACTGTTACCAACAACGATGGTGAGATCGTCACGTGCAGTTACCCCTAGGCCCGTGGCATTAATAGTATAAATAGTGGACATGTTGGGTGTTACCACAAGCGATCCGCTACAGTCCACTTCAAGCATAAGTGGTTCAAGCAGACATGTGTCGCTGTTTTCACTGTTCCAGGTGAGCGTGGCGGAATCACCAGGCTGGAGAAGGTTTGCATCACTTGTTAAAGTTGTTGCCGGAAGATAATGATGGCGTACAGTAACTGAATCATCAGCCTGCTGGCCATATATACCAACCGCTGTGGCACTGATGGTATTGATCCCTTCACTGTTCAAAGTGATATGCGCTGTAAAATTGGTGCCTGTCACTTCAGCCTGAACTCCGTTTACGGTGACTGTTGACCCGGCTGAAACATATCCAGAGACAATTACACCGGGACTAGAGAGGAATGCATCTTCCATGGGTGTATCAATCCTGAGTTCCATGGCTGGATAGGGAAGCAGAGTGACATTATGAGTCAGACGACTATCACCAAATTGGAAGGTTCCTGTCATTGACTGGCTGAAATAACCATCTTTTACAAATTCCAAAGTATAAGTATTTGAATTGATATTGTTAAACTGATAGGTGCCGTCAGTACTCGTCTGTATGGTTTCACTGCTATGGTCGCTAATCATGTTGACGGTAACTCCGCTTAGCGGGGAGCCATCGTTTTCATCTGTTACCGTACCTTGAATACCGGATGTGAACGATGTTTGGAAGTTGGTCAACAACCCGTTTGCATCATACTCCATTGATGCTGAATCGTTTTCAGATGTAAGAAAACCTACAAGATGATTGTTTCCATCAATTGTCAAGGTGATTGGCCCTTTCGGACTGTCCATGGAAGTAATGGATCCATCTGTATCCCGGTTGACGGTAAGAATTGTCTGCCTACTTGCATCCAGGACTTCAATCAGTAGGTTATCCAGATTGTAGATAAAGGAGTAGGTCGGTGTAATCAAGTGACCTGTAAAGAGGTGTTTGCCAATGTTTGAAAAAGCTTTTTTCTGCCCTGATGCGTCATGAAGAATATGGTATTGGTCGATCAGAAAGTCGCTGAACTGTGGCCTGGAAACTTCATAAATATTTTCCAGAGTCAAGTCGTTTAAAAATATGCGATCCTGAATATCGGTCGTCATAACACCGATATTTATAAAGTCGAACATTTTATGCAGAACGGAGTTGCGGTTGATTTCCAGCAGTCGACCTTTATCCCCGATATAGAGTCTGCCAAGTGTATTAACACCGACACTGACAGGTGTGTGAAGCTGAGCCAGAGATGCAGGTCCACCTTCCCCATCAACCCCCTGAACACCGGTTCCGGCAATCGTTTTAATTCTTCCACTGATGTCAATCTTGCGGACCTTGCTGAAATCCGGCTCAGTAATATAGATATTTCCCCAGGCATCAACAGCTATGTCATTTGGGCTTATTGATGCCATCAAAGCATGCCCATTGTCTCCATCAGAACCGTATATACCGTTACCCGCAATGGTTTCAACAATTCCATCCGTAGAAATTTTCCTGATAACGTTATTATCACTATCGATTACGAAGAAATTCCCATAATGATCGAGAGCAATTTGTCCGGGGATAGAAAAGGAAGCGTCAAGTATATTCCCGCCATCACCTGAATAGCCATATTCACCGGTTCCGGCAAAGAGCCGTTGATTTTGATGATCATAGGTAGCATTTACATTTCCACGTCGGAGCACATGATCGCCGCTGTCAGAGTAGTAGACATTGCCTATAGGATCTATGACTAGACCGGTGGGATCATTGAGTTGATACTCAAAGCTGTCGATGTAATGACCGGTAAATATATCCGGCTCATTTATGCGTATCAGGGTGGAAATATACCCTAGATGACGATCGGCTAGAGGTCGTGGATCGTATGGATCAATAAGTTGAGCAGGATTTGGCAGAGTTGCGGGGGTAAAATCATAAAGCTCATTTGTACTCCCTCGCCAAATAATATCAAATCCTGCATTACTCCAATAGAGGTGTTCATTGGCGTCGTCCACGCTGATTCCGGACAGGTGGCCAAAGGTTCCGGGATAAAATTGATACTGCCCAGATGAAGTGCGATATTCATATCCATATCCGCCACCGTTACAACGCAGTAGACTACGCACATTCCATAAATTACCAAACGACACGCTCTCGCCACTTCCTAAATGGAGTGCGCCCGGATCTGCTGTGTTTACGATATTTTGTACAGAAAGCGTCCAACCATCTGCAATAAAATCATCGGACTCGGTCAATCGTTCTATTTGCAGTCGATCATGGTGCCAGGTAATGAATTTTTCCCTTATTCCAAAAGTAGTATCTCCATCACCTATTTGGTTGAAGGAGTGCTTAAACTCTCCCGCAAATGCATAATTTCTGTCATAAATATAACCGATTGCAATATCGGCATTAATCGATCCTGTTACTTCCTGGCCGAGAAAATCCCTGCCATCCCATATGAACTGGACAGCCTGGTTCGGCTCGGCGTTTATAGTTTCTTCAAATTGACGACCACCAATGGTCATTTTAACCAGAACTGCTTCAGCATTGACCGGAACAATTTCACCTGTTACCGGAATGGTGATTTTCGGTTGATAGGCTGAAACGCGTGCCTCCGAATAATGAAGCGTTATATCTGTTCCTGGGATTGGCAAGTCCTGCTGTATAAGGCCGCACTCATCAGAGGGGCACGTTTCAAGGTCATAAGACGGTGGAGACGGTGACGGTTTGGGTGCATTGAGGGGAGCATACGGCCAACTGCAAGCCCATGCACCACTACGATCAACAGTAAAGCGGTAATAACTTGCGCCAACCTGGAGGTCACCGTCAGAGAGACCAGTAATTTCATCGGAGTAAATACCGTCATTGTCCAGATCATCGGCAATCTGGTCACCGTTTATGTCCAAACCGTCAACAAGAGTATCATTATCGGTATCGAGTAATTGTACGACCAGGCCATTACCCTGAGGGATCCAGACACCTTTATCCCTGTCATACCAACCTACAGGAACAGTTTGACCCACTTCAAAGCCAAGAAAGTTGTCAACCCAGGCAAGAACCGGCTCATCGAAATTCAAGGCAGGGCTTTGGCCGATACCAATCTCGGCAACATAGCCAAATGCACTGTTTGGAGGAAGAAGTGCCGGTAATGCACTTGATACCTGATATTCGGTAGTTTGAATATCAATAGCCTGTCCATAAGCACCAACAGGCAGGGAAAGGGCAAGACGTCGGGTACCTCTGTTATCTGTAACAGGACTCCCACTATGAAATAATGTCTGCATTGGATTTGAGATAAAATCAACATGAGTTGAGAGCGTATCCGGCTCGGTCATAATCACCTTATCCAGAACAGCAATTCGGTTATTTAATATCTCTGTTTTCCGATGAACCGGTAATAGGCCGTCTTTAACCAATACCACTGTATATCGGGAATTCCCTTTGACCGAAATGGCATAATTTCCTTGATCGTCTGTGAGGACACTACCAAAGTTCGGATTTTCCAGAATAGATACGGATACACCGCTTACAGGGTTCTGATCCGTATCTACACATTTACCTTTAAGAAGAGAGAAGCGTTCTTCCGTCAGGTCAATAGTAGCAGTATCGGGTACGCTTTCCTTATATCGATCGCCAAAAGATCCAGGCTCCCAAGAACCTCTGACCCGTACAGTCACCTGTTGGGATACAAATCCTTTCGGGCCTTGAACGGTCAGAGTGTAGACTGTTGTTTTCTCAGGAGAAACCTGCAAGCTTCCAAACTGGGCTACATCACCTATACCGTTATCAATTCTGGCCTGCTCCATATTAATGGTTTCCCAGTGCAGTGTAGTTGATTCACCAGGGTTAATTACTGAAGGATTAGCTATAAATTTTGTGATTTCCGGAGTTTTATTGAAATTATTCACATGCACCCTTACCGAGGCATAGGTATCAGCTGTAGGGCCGGTTGCATAAAGGGTATATGTCGTTGTTCTCTGAGGACTGACAGCCAGGCCTTCGGGCAGACTGTTTAGCTCCACTTCACCAAAATCTGGTGCTATTCTAACCTTATCAGCCCCTAAAGTAGTCCAATGGAGATGTGCTTGCGATCCATACTCGATTATTTCATGATCCACAGTGAAATCAACTTTCGGTGCTACATTAATTGTTACTGTTTCG
This sequence comes from Thermodesulfovibrionia bacterium, assembly GCA_947258735.1. Next base: position 5,615 of record CAMYJJ010000180.1, read on the forward strand.
GTATTTGTTCCACCGCTGCCGGTAGCGGTAACGGTATACACTGTTTGTTCTAATGGATTGACCATCACTGATCCGTGAGACATATAATCGGCAGCCGGTGTCATTTGAACTGGTCCCACCCCCTGATCGATACTGACGATTTCACCATTTATGGTTTGAATTTCAATTTCACAACTTTCACTTGCCAATAATGGTTGTGAGCAGGTTGTGATATCGATTTTCGGAAGAACCATGACTGTTACCGAATCCGTTGCCGTCCCCCCTGTTCCATTTGCTATGATAGTATATGTGGTGGTGGTTTCCGGCATAACAGATAAACCATTTATACCGCTATTGAGAGAGAGATCTTCAAAGCC
>CAMYJJ010000181.1 GCA_947258735.1 Thermodesulfovibrionia bacterium
GCAATATATGTCTATGATTCGCATTCTGGTCATAGATGATGAAGATGCCATAAGAGAACTGCTTAAGGATTTTCTTGAAACTAAGGGATTTGAAGTCATGACCGTGTCTGATGGTGAGGCCGGGATTGCTTTATTAAAAGAAGGTAAATTTGACCTTTTTCTGCTCGATCTGATGATGCCCGGCATAAGCGGGCTGGATGTCCTGAGACAAAGGGTTTCTGACAATATCGACATCCCCTGTATCGTCATTACTGCTCATGCAAGTGTGCAGACAGCTGTTGAGGCCATGAAGCTCGGCGCGTATGATTATCTCCCCAAACCGTTTGTACTTGAAGATGTGCACCTGGCCATAAACAGGTTGCTTGATTATTCGCGTCTTCAGGAGGAAAACAGAGGCCTGAAATCAGAACTCAGGAAAAAGAAAACACTCAATAAACGTGCTCTTGATAAAATAATCGGCACATCAGCTGCCATCCAGAAGGTTATAAAATTTGTGGAAAAAATTGCTGATAGTGACAGCACAGTCCTGGTGACCGGAGAAAGCGGCACGGGCAAGGAACTGATTGCAAAGAATATACATTATCACAGTTCCCGGTCCGGGAAGCCCTTTGTGCCTTTGAATTGCGCTGCCATTCCCAAGGACATTCTTGAATCTGAACTGTTCGGACATGAAAAAGGGGCCTTCACAGGTGCTGTTACGACAAGGATAGGCCGGTTTGAACTTGCCAGTGAAGGGACGCTTCTCCTTGATGAGATTGGTGAGCTTGCTCCTGCACTCCAGGTAAAACTCCTGAGGGTACTGCAGGAAAAGGAGTTTGAGAGGGTCGGCGGCATCAGGACTATCAAAACTGATGCAAGGATTATTGCCGCGACCAACAGGGACCTTGAAAAGGCTGTCAATGATGGGGAATTCAGGGAGGACCTCTATTACAGGCTGAATGTAATTCCCTTGAAACTGCCGCCTCTGAGAAATATGAGAGAAGATATCCCTCTGATGATTGATCATTTCATCACGCATATGTCAAAGCGAAAGGGTAGGGCAGCGCCGACTATTTCTGAAGAATCCATGAAGTGCTTAATACATTACAACTGGCCGGGGAACGTTCGTGAGCTTGAAAATCTTATTGAACGGATGTTAATTCTGAAAGAAGGGGAGGTTGTCTCCCCCGTTGACCTGCCTGAAAGGATCAACTTAAGGACTGCTGATAAAAACTCAGTCTCACGGGAGCAAGCCCTGTCTACAGATGGGGTCGATCTCAATATAATGCTGGAAGAAATAGAGAATAACATGATAAAGCAGGCCCTTGAACTGTCAAGGGGAGTGAAGAGCAAGGCCGCAAACCTGCTCGGACTGAACAGGACCACGCTGATAGAAAAAATGAAAAAAAAGGCGATTGAATATAATGCATCATAATTCATATACATACCGCATATATGGCCTGGATCAGATTTAAAAAGAGACTGTATTCATTCACATAACCCCTTCAGGCAACGTAAGAAATATAGTGCGCAGCTCCCATGAACGTCATAATTATGACATTACTCTTCAATAAAACCTTTTAAAATCAAGTAGATTAATTTGGCATGCTTATTGCTCTTTCGATGGCATGTTTAATTATCGTCTTATGTCAACTCTGGCGCTTTCCATCTTGCTATCGCATGCATCAGCAGTCAGTGCGGCTTCGAGAGCAGATCTGGGTCCAACATTAGACATACGGTATGGCCGGCACAATGATTTTCAGAGAGTTGTTGTTGAGGGACCTCATGACTTCATAACAAAGGGGAAAGCTGAGCATAAGGGGGACAGGGTAAGGGTCACGTTTTCGGGTAAATATTTCACAGTCAAAAACAGGGAACTGCCAATGAAATACTGGAGAGATAAAAACGTTCTGATATTTCAGCAGGAACATATTAATTCAATAAAACTTCGTAGCCTCTCAGACCCCAGCCGCATGGTAATTGATTTTTATTCCGTAAAAGAAGATGCAGAACCAAACAGGAAAGCCAATGCCGGCCCCGAAGCTGTCGAACTGAAGTCTGAAAAAGAAAAGAAACCGCATGACCCCTCTGCGAAGCATGCAGCATCCGGGAAGTCTGAACATGCCGGGATAGAGAAAAAGAAATCCGTGAAGAAAAAAATTACTCCAATAAATCCTGATAAAAAAGAACAGAAGAACATTGCACACAGCGATATTGTAGAAGAGACAGTGACAAAAAAAGAAACCGGGAAGGCCCCGGAAAAACCGGTAACGGCAGTAAAACAACATGCCACGGTTATTCAGGAAGAGAAAAATGAAATAAAAAAAGAGAATACTGATTTTGTACCGGACCACTATAAAAAATTATGGACTCTTCTTGAGACAGGCAATTATTACGGATTACTTACAGCCCTTCCTGAATATAAACCGGAAGATGCAGGTTCTGTAGCGGTTTATCATTATATGTATGGTGCTGCCAGTTTTGGTGCAAGGCAATATATGAATGCCGTCAAGCACCTTCGGCTGGCATATATTTCTTCAACCTCCCCTGTGTTAAAAGAAATGGCGTTATCGTTAAGAGCAAAAACATATCTGACAATGAAGCACTATCATGAGGCAAGAGCTGACTATAAGATATTGATAGATACATTTCCGTTGTCCAGCAATATCCGGGAGGCCCATCTCGGCCATGCAGACAGCCTGTCAAAGCTCGGTCTCTATAGAAAAGCCGTTCACGCTTATGAAAAAGCAGGGAGCAGCGCTGTGGCCCTGTATAGCAGGGCAAATGCATTGCAGCGGCTGGAAAGAGTAAAAGAGGCTGAGGAAATGTACAGGAAGGCAGAACTGGCTGATGATACCTATCCTGACATGTCTCCTGAGACATATTATCTTCTCGGTGAGAATATGCGCATGTCAGGCGACCTGAAACGTGCAAAAGAACACATGTCAAGAATCGTATCAGGTCCTTACAGAGACAATGCACATATTAGTATGGGACTGATTTCCCGTAAAGAGAAAAAAATAAATGAGGCAATCAGACATTTTACAGAGGCATCCGGCGCAAAGGACAGAAAAATAAAGATCAGCGGCCTGTTTAATCTTGCCCTGACCTATCTGACTGTCGGGAACATAAAGGAAGCTACGGATAATCTGGAGAAACTGAGACATGATCATATTGATTCGTATATATATAAGGACACCCTTCTTGCTCTTGCAAAAATATACAGAAAAGAATCTCAAACAAAAAAATCACTTTCCCTGCTCAAGGAACTGGTCTATGGCAAGCGCCCGCCGCAGGATGCTTTTAATGAACTTGAAAAAATAATAATTGACAGTCTGGACATGACTGATGAGGAAGACACCGGAAGAATGAACATTGCCGATATCTGGAAAGAAGTGGGTCCATGGCTCGTTGATGAAAAGAGGGAGGCATTTCTGGTACAGGTGTCTGAACGTCTCAGAAATTATGGAATGCCGTTTATTGATCTCTCCGGATGGTTGATAAAAAACGCTTCACAGGGGTCCAGAGGCAGGGTCGCGCTTAATCTCGCGGACTATTATGCAGGCATCGGAGAAATGAACATGGCAAACATGTACATTACCATGGCAATGAATAAACAATTACCATCTGATGATCTGCTCAGGGTTGAAGTGAAAATTCTGCATGGCACCGGAAAATTAGAAAAGGCCATGGACAGGCTTGTCAGGATTGAACATATAAAGACAGAAGATGTTCTGATGCTGGGACATATATTGTCCGATATTCATGATCCGGCATCTGAAACACTCCGGAGGGGCATCGATTTTTATAAAGAGGTACTGAACAATGATGACTGGGGTGCGGACACATATATCAGCCTGGGTGATATTCTGGATGCATCAGGCCGTAGAACAGAAGCAGTGAAATATTACAGGATAGCGCATAAAAAGGACCCTGATGATGAATGGACCATATACAGAATAGGGCGGTCAACAGGAAGGGAAGAGTCAGAGAAGATGTACACCATGCTGCAGGGCGGCGATTCGCTGCTCAGCCGGGTTGCAGAGACTGAACTGACAGGAATTCATATATTAAACAAAGTAAACGAGGTGTACTAGTGGAAGAAGCGGTAAAATTAAACGAAGCGTTCCATACCTTCACACAGGCCTCAAAAAGCCTCGAAGTCTATTATGAAAAGCTGAGTGAGAGGGTAAGGTTTCTTACGTCTGAAGTAGAGAGTAAAAATGCACAATTAAAAGAACTTGAGGACCATCACAAAAGAAATTTGAGACTCATAGCCATGGGGGAAATGGCTGCCAGTATTGTTCATGAAATCAGGAGTCCCCTCTGCAGTATCGAGCTTTTTTCCAACATGCTCTTCAATGACCTTGCAGATACAGAGCATGCAGAAATGGCAAAAGGGATATCTACAGGCATCAAGAGCCTCAATAATATTCTCACAAATATGCTTTTCTTTGCCAAACCGCAGAAACCCTGCCTGAAAGAGGTAAAACTGCTGGACCCGGTTGAGGAGTCCATTAATATTCTGGCGCCACTTATCGAGATCAGGGGCATTTTATTGTCAAATCATGTTACGGACGAATTGATAGAGGGAGACCCGGAGCTCCTTAAACAGGTACTGATGAATATCCTTCTCAATGCTGTTCAGGTCATGCCTGATGGAGGTGCACTGAAGGTGTTTGCAGAGGAAGGTGAAAACTATATTGTCCTTGCCGTCAGTGATCAGGGCAGCGGCATAGACCAGGAGCATATCGAGAAAATATTCGATCCTTTTTTCAGCACGAAAGACAGGGGCACCGGACTGGGCCTCACCATTGCACATAAGATCATGCAAAGCCATTATGGATTTATAAAAGCAGATAAAAATGAAGACAAAGGCAGTACGTTCAGACTTTATTTTCCAAAGAAAGGAGTTGCTGACGGGCCCATGAGGCAGAAGGCAGCAGGTGAATAAATGATAAAGTCAATTCTTGTAGTTGATGATGATGTTCAGATGAGATCAGCTTTAAAAGAAGCAGTTGAGAGACTGGGGTACAGGGCAGTCATGGCAGAGCATCCTTTAGAGGCCCTGAAAAAACTGGAGTCAGAATCGGTATCAATGATCATATCTGATATGAAAATGCCCAGGATGGACGGACTCAGTTTTATCAGGGAAGCAAGAAAAAAGACAGGAAACCTGCCCATTCTTGTCATCACGGGTCACGGTACTGTTGAAAATGCTGTCGAAGTAATGAAGGAAGGTGTCTGTGAGTATCTGATGAAACCTTTTTCCTTTGATGCTCTTACAAAGACGATTGACTCCATAATGGCCAGGACCTGTCATAAAGGGAATGATGTCATTACTGATAACGATTATATAAAGAACCTGATACAGCTGGCCGGTCATGTCGCCCAGAGTGATATGACGGTTCTTATTCTTGGAGAGAGCGGGACCGGAAAAGAACTGCTCGCACGATATATTCATAAGTCCAGTCGCAGAAGCGGACGTCCTTTTATAGCGGTCAACTGCGCGGCAATTCCTGATAATCTCCTTGAATCAGAACTGTTCGGATTTGAAAAAGGGTCATTTACCGGAGCAACAGAGAGAAAGGCAGGGAAGTTTGAGCTTGCACATGAAGGCACCATCCTTCTCAATGAGATCGGAGAAATGTCAGCGACGCTCCAGGCAAAGCTGTTAAGGGTTCTGCAGGAAAAGGAAGTGGACAGGATCGGAGGTAAACATCCGATACCGATTGATGTTCGGGTCATAGCTACGACAAACAGGGACCTGCAGGAAGAGATAACGCAGGGAAGGTTCAGGGAAGATCTTTTCTTCAGGCTGAGCGTATTTCCCCTGAAACTTATCCCGTTACGGGAAAGACCTGAAGATATTAGA
>CAMYJJ010000182.1 GCA_947258735.1 Thermodesulfovibrionia bacterium
GGATACGTGGGAGGACTGTCTTCTTCCTGTAAGCGGCATATATACCATCATAACGAACGAATATCCCGGCGATCAGATAGGGGGAGAGTATAACCTGTCGCTGGAGAGATTAAATAATACTGTTGTAACGATGTCCTGCGGAGATCCTGTCTTAGCTAGTCTTACAGTGACGGCAGACCTTAATGCCCATACGTTTGCTGGGACCGTCAATGATATAGTGAGGGTGAGGATGGGCTTTACCGGAGGAGGTGCGGATCCACAGATGAGGCTATATGATCCGAATGGGACATTGCTCTGTTCAGCTGTTGCCACAGCTACTGGAGCATTTGCCGAGATATCAAGCTGTACTCTCCCTGATAATGGCGTTTATACCATCATAACGAACGAATATCAGGGAGATCAGATTGGTGGAGATTATGTACTTACTTTAGAATGGCTGTCAGGTATTTGCCCGAGTTCTGAAATATGCTTTGACGGCATTGACAATGATAATGATGGATTAATTGACTGCCTGGATGTTTCTGATTGTGAAGGAGCTACTGACGGTGAATGCGGAACCGGTTTGCCGGGTATCTGTGCTGCTGGCACTTTCACATGCGTAAGTGGAGCTAACGTATGCGAATCCAACATTTTGCCAGGGACTCAAGAAGAAATCTGCGATGGTCTGGATAATGATTGCGACGTATCAGTTGATGAGGAACTGGGAACAATCACATGTGGAGAAGGAGAGTGTCAACAGACAGTGAACACATGTGTAGACGGACAACCACAGGCATGCTTACCAGGATCACCTCCAGAAGATCCGGAAATTACCTGTGATGACGGACTAGATAATGACTGTGATGGTGCAATTGATGAATGTACTTGTATTCCAAGTGGACCTGAAATCTGTGATGGTCTGGATAATGATTGTGACGATACTATTGATGAATCAGGAGATACTTTATGTGATAACGGCTTATATTGTGACGGTCAGGAAACGTGTGAAGGTATAAATGGATGCCAGACAGGTACACCGATCAATTGTAATGATGGAGTTGGATGTACTGATGATTACTGTGATGAATCATCTGACTCATGTGACAACGTACCAAATGATACCAGTTGTCCGGATGATGGACTGTATTGCAACGGAACAGAGTTCTGTGATCCAACAAATGACTGTTCCTCTACAGGTACTACTTGTCAAGCAGGCATGAATTGCGATGAAGAAACAGACACGTGTGATGATGATTGCAACAACAATGGAGTAATAGACAGAATCGACGTTGAAAATGGAACAAGTGATGATTGTGATTCAAATGGTATTCCTGATGAATGCGATCCGGACTGCAATGAAAATGACAGCCCTGATATGTGCGATATTGTTCAGGAAGTCAGCGATGACTGCAATTCAAATGAAGTTCCTGATGAATGCGACATTAGTGATGGAACAAGCCAGGATAGTGATAATACCGGTGTTCCTGACGAGTGTGAACTTGTATGCGAAGTTCCTGAGATTGAATGCACAGAGCCGAACCCCTGTGACATCATTGACCCCCATAGTATATGTCCAGTCGATGTTGAAATAAATGAGGAAGTAGTAGAGGTAGAGCCCCAGGAAGAAGTTCTTTGCGGCGGTACCGAAATCCTTGTGTCACATACTCTTATCGGAAGTTTCATCGAGACCCAAAGCTCTGTAGAAGAGGTGTGTAATGGTGAATGTCAGGCCGCCTGCGTTGAAAGTTGTATAGAAGTTCCTCTTCAGTCATGCTACAACAAGTGTATACGGCGTTGCTCTAACGGACTTTGTCTGGATTGGGAGAGTGTTTGTGACGTGGTAGGATTGCAGACAGTCTGTGATCTGAGTTGTTTTAATGAATGCGAAAATAGTTTTGATGAGGTGACCCAAACAGCTTTCTATAACCGCACATGTGGACATGTGATTGATGACCAGGTCGAAGTCCGTCAGTCATATGGGGCATGTAACGGTTCACTTCTGAGCACTCGATCGATATCCGGATCAGGTACAGCCTCTATTAATATGTCGGCACCACTGGAGGTCGGTAGCTACGAGATCTGTCTGAATGGAGAGATCATCAAGAGTTTCTCCGTACAGAATTGCGGGTCAGCATGTCAGATCACGATCCCTCAAAATACCCTGTTAGTGCAACAGGGAATAAATGCAACAATGCCATTCGAGGTCGAGAATATAGGTGCTGGAGGAACGTATTCACTTTCATTCCAGAGATTTGAAGATGACGCGCATACAATACCTATGTCTCTCCCTTCATTTATTTCCTTGCCATCATCTCTTACTATACCGGATAATGAATCAGCCACTTTATTTATAGCTGCAAATAATCCTCAACCTGAAGCCGGGCAATGGCACTGGTCCAATATTATGATCCGTGCAGAAGGCCCCAGTAATTGCGAGAGCGTGTTTGGCTTAACCATAACTGAGATACGTTGTGGAAATGGAACACTTGATTCGGGAGAAGAATGTGATGATGGAAATACTTCTGACGGTGATGGATGTGATAGCAGTTGTCTCATCGAGCAGGAATACAACTGTAATGGCGAGCCTAGTGTTTGCCAGCATTGCGGCAATGGAATAATGGAAGGGACAGAAGAATGCGACGATGGGGACGAGATTGATGATAACGAGTGTTCCAACGTCTGTACGAGTATTATTTGCGGTAATGAAAGGACTGACCCTGGAGAAGACTGCGATGATTCAGGGGAGTCTTCATTATGCGATTCAGACTGTACGATCCCCATTTGTGGAGATGGGGAATTCAATCAATCTTCAGGTGAAGAATGTGATGACGGCAATAATACAGACGGTGATGGCTGTAATGCCAACTGTGAGAATGAGTTCTGTGGTGATGGTACTACTCAGGTAGGTCTGAGCGAACAGTGTGACGATGGAAACACAGCTGATGGTGATGGCTGTTCATCAGACTGCAGTATAGAGGAGATGGGAGGCCATGGCTGTACTCCTGGATACTGGAAGCAGTCACACCATTTTGATTCGTGGGCTGCACCTTTGACTCCGGATACGCTTTTCTCTGATATGTTCGGATCTAATGTTTTCGAAGATATGACACTTCTTGATGTACTTAAACAAGGTGGTGGAAAAAACAAAGCATTGGGTCGTCATGCTGTAGCAGCGCTTCTTAATGCTAATTCTCCGGATGTAAGTTATGACCGATCAACCATGCAGGTAAAGATGATGTTCAATAACGCTTTGATAGATGGTAATATCAAGGAAGTGAAAAATACATTAGAGGGCTTTAACGAACAAGGCTGTCCGCTGAACTAGATCAAATTCAGTTACGGGGTTTGGGTAATTCCAAGCCCCTTTTTTTATGCTCACTTTCAATTGGCAATCCTCAACTTTTGGATCACACGTGATTAATGATTATTTAGATTTATCATTGCTCTGACGACCCCTCCCTTTTTGAAACTAAGTCGGTATTATGAATGATTCACAATGACTCTGAAATTGAGGATTGAGTCATGTTAACAATAAGCCGAATGGAAATAGAATATTAAAGATTATGGAATGATAAAGTAATGTTATTTTACTTTATTTGCAAACGGATTCATGACCAACGAGGCTGCTCTTAATAAAAGACCCGGCTTCTTCTGCATCCAGAGGCTTTGAGAATAAATAGCCTTGCGCATATTCACATCCCAATTTTTTTATTTCCAATAATTGATCCTCTGTCTCGACACCTTCAGCTATCACACTCATTTCCAGGTTAGATGCGAGATTCTTAATTGATCGGACGATTTCCAGGTTCGTTTTATCATTCATCATGTCATTTACAAATGATTTATCAATCTTCAAGGCATCTGACGGGAATTTTCCCAGATAACTCAATGATGAGTAGCCTGTACCAAAATCATCAATATATAATTGAATATGCAAGTCTCTGAGTTGCATCATTTTGAATGCGGCCTTTTCAGGATACTCCATGATTACGCTTTCAGTAATTTCGAGACAGATGCTGGATGGTTCAATGTCAGTCTCTAAAATAGCGTCTTTGACCTGCTCAATGAAATCTGGTTGTAAAAATTGTTTGCTGGAAATATTGACACTGATTTTTAAGGGGGGATACAGGGGAAACTGGTTATGCCATAATTTCATCTGACGAAATGCCTCGTTTATTACCCATTGACCAATAGGTAATATAAGGCCTGTTTCTTCAGCCACCGGAATAAAATCCATTGGAGGGACTAATCCACCATCCGGACGCTTCCAGCGAATCAGGGCTTCGAAACCATATAAATTATTTTCGGTCGTATTAACTACCGGCTGGAAGTGAAGCAGGAATTCTTCGCGTTCAATCGCTCTGCGAAGATTCATATCTAATTTTAAGAACTTTGCTACCTGCTGGTGCATAGTAACATCGAATTCAACATGGCGTGCCCTGCCAAGAGACTTTGCCTTGTTCAAAGCTGTGTCAGCATCACGTATCATCTCGTCCGCTTGAGTGTAATCAGAATTACTAAAAGCAATTCCGATGCTGACAGAAGAATATAGTTCCCGTTCATCCAGATAAAAAGGAGTCTGGAATTTTTCAAAAATACGATCAACAACAGGGATAACAGTCTTTACATTTATGATATCATCAAGAAGGATCGCAAATTCATCACCTCCAAGTCGTGCAAACGTGTCATTGGCGCGTATACATCCTCTCAGGGTCTGTGTAATTTCAATCAACAGTTGATCGCCCATCAAATGACCGAGACTGTCATTTATATTTTTAAAATGATCTATATCTAAAAACAGGATAGCAAACAAATAATTCGGATTTCTCATTGCACGAGCATGGGAAACTTTCAGGATCTCCTGAAACGTGGCGCGGTTTGGCAGATTTGTCAATGAATCGTGATATGCCATATGCTTAATGTGATCTTCCGCCTTCTTGCATTGTATTAATTTTTGTTCAAGCAATATATTATTTTCTTCAAGTTTTTTGAGTAAATCTCTTTTTTCCTGCTGTTCATTAAACAGCTGGACTGCCTGCTTTACAATTATTTTAAGTTCCCTGTCATTCCATGGTTTAGTGATATACCGATGCACCTTTCCCTCGTTTGTTGCTGAGAGAATGGAATCACTGTCAGACAACACTGACAATACAAGACGTATAATATTGGGATCGAAACGTTCAATTTCTTTTAGCAATGATAATCCGTCCATCTTCGGCATTTTGAGATCAACAACAACAATATGTACATCTTTATTTTTCAGTATATTAAGAGCGTCCTCCCCGCTTTCGGAAAAAAGAATATCATATGGTTCATCAATCATTAATCTTTTGATGGCGCTTAATACGTCCGGCTCATCGTCAACAAACAGTACTGATCTCTTTTTCACCTAGTCCTCCTGATTAATAATTAATGTACACTGCTTTATTATCGGATAGATTACACAAGTTCCAAATAGGATTTGCCCTGTAATTATTATAGTGAAGCCCCTGATACGTTTGGAGATTTCAGGTAAAGTGCTACGTGGTTTCAGGATTCCCGATAAACATAACTTCCGGCCGGCAGGCCTCGGGAATGACTGGAGTTGATAACTTGTAGCTCGGAGGTTGTCCGACAATTGTCATCCTGAACCTGCCTTTCGGCAGACAGGTTCAGGATGACACGGAAAGCCAATTTACAAATCAAAAAAGGGGCTTGATTCATTCAAACCCTTTTTTAATATGTTTCTACGCTCATTTTTAACAGGCTAATCTGTTTCTCCATAATCAATGTTATAGTCGCATGGGTCACATTCCAATTTTGCAACGCCTTCATCAACTCCTGCTTTTTCTGCGAGATGATCTGTGTCTCCATAATCAATGTTATA
>CAMYJJ010000183.1 GCA_947258735.1 Thermodesulfovibrionia bacterium
GGACCTGAAAAGTGCAATGTCATCAGGCAGTATTAATCAGGTCCCTATTATTTATTTTGTCGGTGAAACCGCCGGTCTTGTCGAAGAGATAAAAACATCAGGCGCAGATGTCCATGGTGTTGACTGGCGTATCAATCTTGATGACGCGGTATCAAGGTTTGGTGACGGGGCTGTCGATCAGGGAAACCTTGACCCCCTTTCACTGTACCTGCCGCAGGATAAAATACAGGAACGGGTGAAAGATGTCCTGAAAAGGGCCGGATCAGCAAAAGGTCATATATTCAACCTGGGTCATGGTGTTGTTCCCCAGACTCCCGGGACAATGTAATAGCCCTTGTTGAAATGGTCCACAGACTCAGCAGGAAATAGATCATACCCGCTCAAATTGAATACCATACATAGAAAAATAGGCGTGTTGCTTCTTAATCTCGGGGGCCCTGATTCTCTTGACGCGGTCAGACCTTTTCTTTACAATCTCTTTTCAGACAGGGAGATCATCAGACTGGGACCTGCCTTCCTGCAGAAACCCATTGCCTGGGTGATCTCTACACTCCGTTCAGGGAAAACAAGGGGAATGTACAGCCAGATAGGAAATAAATCTCCCATACTTGAATTAACAGCAGCCCAGGCTGCCGCCCTTGATAAAGAGTTAAATGGGGAAGACGGAAACCGGAACACGGAATCCGGAAAACGATTTGAAGTTTACATCGGCATGAGGTACTGGCATCCTTTTACTAAAACTACTGTAGATCAGATTCGTGAAGACAATGTTGACCGGCTCATTGTTCTTACCCTGTATCCCCATTATTCAAAGGCCACCACCGGATCATCCGTATCAGATCTGAAGAAATATCTTCAGGACACTGAATGTGATATTGACTATATAAACGAGTGGTATGATTTCCCTCCGTATATTGATGCACTTGCCGAACGTATGGCAAAAGGAATCTCTGAATACAATGGGGAGGATTTTCATCTTCTCTTCAGTGCCCACAGCCTGCCCCAGTCCTTCATTGATGAAGGCGACCCGTACCTGGACCATATTAAATCAACAATTGAGCATGTAATGAAACGTCTGGAGGAGAGCCCCTATAATATGCCTCGAAGGCACTACCAGCTCTCCTTCCAGAGCAAAACAGGACCGGTAAAATGGCTGGAGCCTTCAACAGAAGAGGCAATTGAAAAACTCGCAGCATCGAATTGTAAAAACCTGTTTGTAGTTCCGATCAGTTTTGTCTCTGATCATATCGAAACACTATACGAAATAGATATTCTCTACAGGGACCTTGCCGCGTCCCATGGGATCACCCTGCGCAGATGCAAAGCACTCAACATATCAGAGAAATTTATAGATGCCATGAAACAGTTGGTGCTGGGTAACGTTAAGGAATAGGACGAGTTCAGGGTCAGATGTTTTAATTTTTTTATTTTTAATTTTTAATTTTAAATTTTAAATTTTTCTCTATGCAGTTACATCAACAAATATGCCTTTCGGCCCGAGGAGATCAGTCAGGTCAGATTCAACATCCTCAACGCTCGTCAATAACTTCTCCAGGAGCCCGTCGTCATCCTTATTCTTCCTGCCAAAAAAGAGTTCATTAACAGGGTTGCCGTCAGTCGTTAAGGTCCGTACCAGATCATGTTTGTCAAGTGCGGAAAAATCGAAAATATTGTTGAACTCTGAATTAAAATCAAACGATATGCCAAATTTTGTTTTCAGGACCGAGCTCTTTGAATCAAAGGCTTCAGAGACAGCGGTAAGCAGTTTGTCGCGATAGGTCTGCAGCAGATTTTCCAGCTCCGAATTGATGTTTTTTCTGTTGCTGAACAGAGCGTTGAAAGAAGACGCTGCATCTTTGATTTTATCCGCAATCATTTCTGCACGCACCTTTGTCATGGTTTTTCTCCCTGCTGCGCCTTCCATTCCGATTCGTGCCGTTGCCTCATAGCTAGCGGGGGTGATTGCAAGCGCTTCGAAAATTCCCGTGCCCCCGCTGTCCAGAGAAAGCTCGGCGTTGATATCATTGGAGACAATACTGAAAAGGTCCGGTGACTGAAACAGGCTTGCTGTCACACCGGCCTCTGCGCTGTTGATCCTGTCTATCAGATCATTGAGTGAATCGGCGTTTACATCAAGGGAGATGGCGGTCTCGTTAATATAGAAGGTCCCGCTCTGGACAGAAGAAAACCGTTCAATCTGTGCAAGCGGCACATCCGGGTCGATATCTATCCCGGGAACAACCAGAGCAGTGTCCAGTTTCATGGCTGCAATAAATCCCGACGTATCGCTGTCCATGGTTATGGTTGGCACTGAACCTGCAGTATTCTGCGTAAGTAAGACCTCTTCATTGACCGCATCAAATGTGGCAGTTACCCCGGCAGCGGACTGATTAATCTTATCAAGTACATCGTTAATACTGTCACTGGCAGATACATTGATCGTCTCACCGTTAATATCAAAAGAACCATCCGTAACGGTAAAACCGGCTTCCAGGTTGGGATTGTTGTCCCCGGTGCCGTTAAAGGGCTTTGTCGGATCTACGACACTCCCGATGGTTTCATTAAAGGTCAGGGTAAAGGTATCGCCCTTGAGGAGATCTCCATTGCCAAGAGTGAGTATTATCCCGTTTGATAAGGTGTACTGGGTATCAATTGCATCTTCCTTTTTAATATCGATATTTTCCAGAAAAACACCGTCAGGATCATACACCTTTATCTTGAGATCGTCTGTCCCATGTGTTCCTTCCTTGTCCACGACGAAATTAAATGTCCCTGTTCCATTCGAGCCGTCATAGGTACCATCAAGAGTTACCTGTGCGTCTGAAAACAGACCATCCCAGGCAGGTTCAAATGCAGTGAACACTGAAGGCGGTGAATCAGTAACATCAAGGGTAAAAATATCTTCTTTTATGAGGTCACCGTTACCGAGGGTCAGGGTGAGACCGTTAGAAAGGGCATACTGCTCGTCAATGGGATCATTCTTATTAATGTTTATTTCCTCGATAAAGGAATCATCAGGGGCATAAATCCTGATTCTGAGGTTATGAACGCTGTGGGTGCCCTCCTGGTCTACTTTAAAGGTCAGGGTACCGCTCCCATTGGAACCGTCGTACGTCCCCTCAATGGTTGCCTGTGCATCGGATGTCCCCAGCCCGCCCCAGTCAGGCTGATAGCTGTTCAGATCGGTAGGGGCAGCCTCATACACGTCCAGGGTAAACGTATCATCTTTTACAATCTCCCCGGCACCAAGTGTGAAAATCAGGCCGTTCGTTAATGTATATTGCTGATCAGCAGGATCATTTTTATCTATGTCAATGTTCTCAATAAAGGAACCGTCCGGCGCATAGACCTTGAACTGGAGATCATCTTCTCCGTGAATGCCTTCATTATTGACTTTGAATGTAAGAGTGCCCGTTCCCTGGTCTCCGTTGTATATGCCCGTAATACCGGGCTGCGCGGTCGAGGCTGCTGACCAGCCGGGATTAACCGGGTCAAAAGATGTGGGAACAGTATCATCAACATTAACAGTCAGGCTGTTGTTCTTGACCAGTTCACCCTCTTCCAGCGTCAGCGTTAATCCATTGGACAGGGTATAGACCTGCTCGATCGGGTCGTTTTTATCGATATTAATGTCTTCAATAAAAGAGTCATCAGGTGCATACACCTTGATCTTGAGATCATCAACTCCATGGGTGCCCTCACGGTCGGCCCTGAAGGTGAGAGTTCCCGCGCCATTGGACCCGTCATAGGTACCGCCAATGGTGACTCCTGCAGATGACACCGTCCAGTCGGGCTCAAAGGTCGAATATGAAGTTGGTGTGGTATTGATCTCTTCCGTAGACTTTAGCGTGGCAAACGATGATGAGTTTATCAGGTCAAGATCCGTTGAAGAAAGGGCCCGTGCAGACTGTGCCTGTTGAAATGCCCCGGTTATCTCTTTAAGACGCAACGGGTTGTGAATTGCCTCAAGAGCCTTGCGTAATTTTATGATCTCCCTCTGAATCAGTTTCATCTCATCGCGGACAGCTTGCTCATTCACCGATGATCTCGATTTTGAGAAAGAGCCGTAATGAATATTAAACCTCGGCGTAGCAGCAGAGGTTATTCCGCCTATTTGCATGCCTTATCCTCTTGTTTTCTTATACCTGTATTTCTATCAATTATTACGTATCTTATCGTCATTTACTGTCAAATTCTTTAATATATTCATTGCCTTATGTTAAATTTTATAACTTACGGATAACATAGCCTCACCTTTAGCTCGATACTACATGATTCCTTCCTTGATAAGTCAGCATATTTCCCAATTTAGATTATGAATATTCTTCAGTTACAACTACCTGCTAAACGATCAGGAAGGCATCTGCATTGATCATTTTGGTACCATATGTTACTTTTTAACAAAATAACATTTAAACATGAAAGAGATGCCATGAAAAAAATAACAGTCATCGGCGGAGGGCTTTCAGGACTTAGCCTGGCTTATATTCTGCTCAGTGACGATAAAGAACTTGACGTATCTGTCATTGAGTCAGAGAGCAGACCCGGAGGGAAAGTCTGGACAGATAAAACAGACGGGTATCTTTGTGAAAAGGGACCGAACGGGTTTCTTGACAGCAAGCCAAAGACCCTTGAGCTCTGCTCGAGCCTTGGCCTGGAGCCGGTCAGAAGCAATGAGAACTCCAAGAAAAGATTTATATTCATGAACAACGACCTGAATGCCCTGCCTGAATCACCACCGGCCTTTCTCAAGTCAAATATTATTTCATGGCCCGGAAAATTACGCATGCTCTATGAGCTGGTCGCGGCCAAAGGGCCTGATGATGAAACTGTTTCAGACTTTATTATCAGACGGCTTGGCAAAGAGGCCCTTGAGACGTTAATCGATCCCATGGCTTCAGGAATATACGCGGGAGATCCTTATACCATGAGCATCAAAAGCTGCTTTCCCAGGATCAAGGAGCTTGAGCAGGAATACGGAAGCCTGATCAGGGCGCTGATTAAAATCCAGAAAAAGAAAAAACAGGAAAGAAAAAACGCGGGCGATGCAACAGTATCGGTTGCTCCCGGCGGCACCCTTACCTCATTTGTCAACGGGACTCAGACACTGACCAATGCACTGGCAGACAGGATCGGCGACCGCCTTGCACTGGGAGTGTCCGTGCAGTCCATATCAGCAAAGGCCGGATCATATATCCTGCATACATCAGACGGTGACATTGAATCAGACATTGTTGTCCTTGCCTCTCCTGCATATACGTCAGCAGAAATCATGAACGATCTCGACAGTGAAATATCAGATCTCCTCGCTGCCATCCCCTACCCTCATGTCTCGGTTGTCTGTTTTGGCTACAAAACAGACAATGTAGCCCGTTCCCTTGACGGATTTGGATTTCTCATTCCTGCTAAGGAAAGAAAAAACATCCTGGGCACACTCTGGGATTCAAGTGTTTTTCCCAACAGGGCTTCAGAAGGCTATGCATTGCTAAGGTCAATGACAGGAGGGGCAAAACATCCTGAGATTGCTGATATGGACGATGACAAGGTTATGAATATGGTATTAGATGAATTAAAACCTGTCATGGGACTGAAGACCGATCCTGAAATGGCAAACATATACAGATGGGACAGGGCAATTCCACAATACTTACTGGGTCATTCATTTAAGCTGGACCTTATATATAAAAAGCTCAAAAATCATGCCGGTCTCTATCTGACAGGCAATGCGTACAATGGGATTGGAATCAATGACTGTGTGGCAAACAGTTAAGAGCTGGCAGATGAGATTCTGAAGTCTATTCAATAAACGACCCCGTAGCAGATGACAACGGACCAT
>CAMYJJ010000184.1 GCA_947258735.1 Thermodesulfovibrionia bacterium
CTCCAGTGACAATCGTTGAATTTTCAGACTTTCAGTGTCCCTATTGCTCGCGTTTGCAGCCGACCTTAAAACAGGTCTTAAAGGCCTATCCAAAGGATGTGAAGCTTGTATTCAAGGATTTTCCCCTGTCATTTCATAAGCAGGCAAAAAATGCAGCCAAGGCCGCCCGTGCCGCAGGGGAGCAGGGCAAATACTGGGAAATGCATGATCTTATATTTGAGAAATACTCCACAGTCAATGAAGCGATGTTTAAGGAATTTGCCGGCAAGCTCAAGCTCGATATGGACAAGTTCAATGCAGACTACAGCAGCAGCAAGTATGATAAACTGATCCAGCAGGACATTGACCTTGGAAGGAAGGCCGGGGTAACAGGAACTCCTTCTCTATTTCTCAATGGCAAGAGGATGCAGAGAAGATCATTTGATGACTTCAAAACTGCTATTGATGAAATCATAAAAAAGAAGTCGTAATGCAGTCAGGCCCAATAGTGTAATAAAAAAAGCCGGGGGTTAATCCCGGCTTTTTTTTGTGCGCAAGGGGACATTTTTTTAATAAACACGTTTTAACGTATGTATTCAAGTAATTCTTCTGAGCTCTGCTTCGGGGTCAAGCTTTTAGTTCTTTGTCTGTCATTCCCGTAGTGTAACGTGTAGTTCTGCTGATGGGTAATTCATTCTGGTTTGGGACAAGAACAAATAAAAAATGAGGATGTTGAAACCAGAGAGGGGGAGATATAAAAGGACATATTAAAGGGAGGGCCCTTTATATCAGCTTCAACATCCTCAGTTAATATAGTAATTAAACTGGAAAAATATAAATGTGATCTGAATCACACATTATAAAATGACAGGGTCAGTCAAGGAGAATTCTGGATCAATCAGGGCGTAAGGATTTCCAAAAGCCTGTCCAGGTCATCAAGGGAATAATATTCGATTTCTATTCTGCCTTTTTTATTAGACTTATGGATTAAACGTACTTTTGTACCAAGGCTGTGCATCATCTTTTCTTCCAGAGAGGCTATCTGGGGGTCTTTGGCGGGTTTTGATTTTGTACGGCCTGTTCCTGATGAACCTTTTTTACACAGCGCTTCTGTCTCTCTTACGCTCAGACCTTTATTTATTATTCTGGCTGCAATTTCTATCTGCACCTTCTGGTTATCGATCTGGAGAAGGGCCTTGGCATGGCCAATGCTGAGAGAACCCTCAGCGATCCATTTTCTGATGTTGGCAGGGAGTTTTAATATCCTGATGTAGTTTGTGACCGTTGCCCTGTCCTTACCTACTTTTCTGGACAGGTCATCATGGGTAAGATTGAAATCTTTTATAAGCCGCTGAAATGCTTCCGCAGTTTCAAGCGGATTCAGGTCTTCTCTCTGAATGTTTTCAATAAGGGCGAGCTCCAGCGCCTCAACCGGTGCGGCATCCTTTACAATAACCGGAATGCGGTCCAGTCCTGCCAGTTTTGCAGACCTCCACCTGCGTTCCCCGGCGATGAGCTGGTAAACGCTGCCTGCAGTCTTTCTCACGATAACAGGCTGAATGACACCCTTTTCTTTTATCGATGCAACGAGTTCATTCAGGGCTTTATCCCTGAAAATTCTCCTCGGCTGATATTCATTGGGAACAATAGCGTCAATTTCAAGTTCATATACTTCATTCGTGTCAACTTTCTTTTTCTCAGGGATTAATGCTGAAAGACCCTTACCAAGCGCTGGTTTCATTGCCAATGATCTCCTTTGCAAGTTCTAGATAGCTCTGGGCGCCTTTGGATCGGATATCATACAGCATGACCGGTTTGCCGTGACTCGGGGCTTCAGCAAGGGTTACATTTCTGGGAATGACGGTCCTGTACACTTTGTCACCGAAATGTTTCTGCAGTTCTGCGGTGACCTGGTTGGCCAATGAATTTCTCCCGTCAAACATGGTAAGCAGTATCCCTTCAATTTCCAGAGAGGGATTAAATGAATCCTTAATGAGATTATATGTATGCAGCAGCATGCTGATTCCTTCAAGTGCGTAATATTCACATTGCATGGGGATAAGCAGGCTGTCTGCAGCCACCAGGGCATTCAGGGTCAAAAGGCTGAGAGAAGGAGGGCAGTCTATATATATATAATCGTACCGGGCCTTCACAGATACAAGCGCGGTTTTGAGGATGGATTCCCTGTTCTCTTTTGCGGTCAGCTCAAGCTCTGCACCGATCAGCTCAATATTGGAAGGGATGATATTCAGATTCTCCAGACTGGTTGTCTGAATAATATCATCCAGGCCTCTGGTTTCCGTATAGAGGTCATACAGACTCCCGTGAGTGGTGTTTTTGTCCAGGCCAAGACCGCTTGTGGAATTGCCCTGGGGGTCTGCATCAATAAGCAGTACTTTTTTATCAGCCGCTGCTAGAGATGCTGTAATATTGATCGCGGTCGTGGTCTTTCCGACACCGCCTTTCTGGTTGGCTACTGCTGTTATTTTTCCCATGGTAATAAAGAGCTAGTAATCCGAAATATAAAATGTAATGAAGAAGAACACTGCTTATTATTTTTCAGTACTGAACATTATATCAGGTTTGATCAGGCCCCGTCCTGTATAAATTTAAATCCTTTTTTTATGGCCAGTTCTGCCCTGGCCAGTTCTTTCCCAAGATAAGCGGCATGACCCAGGTCTGATACCCACTTATTGTCAACTATCGTCAGATATATGTCACGGCTGCTTTTTCCCTCAATCTTTCTTATAAGCCTGTTGTCATTGGCATAGTGCTCTACCAGGAGGGTACCGTTCTTTTTAGAGGGGATAATTACAAAATAACCGGACTTGTCCAGTTTAATCGATGTCTTCGCAAATTTCCCTGCTTTAACAGTTGAAATACTAGAAGCGGCAAATGAGATCGGCATTGATACCGTCTGCTGATCACTGCAATCACCATGACATCCGCAGCCTGATGCAGTTTTTGATGAGAGCGATTCCTCAGCAAGTTCCTTAATTTTCCTGGTCAATGTCCTTGTATTTTCACAACCAATCTGATCATCCATACTGATCTGCCTCCGGAACATATCAACTTCAGATGAGGACACATTTTTTAAAATGGGGCGTCTGCCTTCAGAGCCTATGATACGCATGTTTTTGTCTACGCCGTTTTTCCAGAGAGCCAGCAGGGACCTTCCGCTCTGGTGGCCGGCCGTGTCTTTTCCGGCAAGAATTAAATAAGTGATGGTCGGATTGGAAATGACGTTTTTTACGATTTTGTCGATACCGATATTCTCTGTTTCTGTTTTTCCCACGATACAGAGACCTGATGGATTGGCTTTGACCAGCTTCTCTTCAAGTTTTACGCTTGCAAGTGTGGTCACAGCCACCGGAGCAGCCGGGTCTATCACCGTATATTCACCTTCTACAGGAGGCCATGAGCTGGTATCTATCTGTATTTCACAGCTTGATAACGTAGATGATGCGAGTTTCGGGTACTTTACTGTGAGCATGGTCATTGCTTCCGGCGGAATACAGTATTTGCATCCAAAACACGGATATTCCTGAGGTTCGAGGTTATCAGACCACTCATGAACATGCTGCAGCAGTTCCTTTGCATCTTTCAGTTTAAGCAGTGGAAGTGATGCTTTCAGGTTTTCAAGCGTACCTCTCATACAGCCGCATTTACGGCATTTTGCCAGCTTCATACCGCGTAAAATTTCCGCATGGACTTTTGTAAACGTGGGATTCATGCCACTATTATGTATGATAGCAGTTCAAAACTTCAACATAATTGCCGAATCATGGACTGATAGCAGGAAGTTAAGAAATAATCCAGTTTTTCCGAAAATGTAAAACAGAATGACTTGATTATTTGTATGAATCCATGCTGTTATTAATTATAGGAATGATTAAAGTAATCGTGTGTCTCGTAAACAGACTGAAGTTTGCTATGCTAATATCAATACCATGTATCAATAAGTCGGTTTTATGAATTCCCTTCAAATGTTTAATGTGCAATGGGAAAAGGTCAAGCCCCATATTGAAATAGCTGACCGGGCATTTGTTTTTCTGCGTATCATTATATTTTTCGGGGGTACAGGCTGGCTCTTTCTCGCTGATATTTCACTGGAGACGTTCCAGAATGTCAGAAGCATATATATTTATTTTATCATCTACAGCATTACCATATATATATGGCTGTTTATCTCACCTGAAAAGAAAAAAAATATTTATGCTGTCTCTCTTTTGTTTGATCTTGTGTATACATCTCTGCTTGTCCGGGTAACGGGTGGTTTTGAGAGTTCTTTTTTTAACGGTTTTTACCTGATGACTGCGCTGTATTCCTTCTACTTTGGTCTTATGCCCGGGAGCATTATCGCTGCAGTTTCATCCGTACTCTATTTTATCAGCTGCGGATGTGACTTTGGCTCTCTCCACTGGGCAGACTTTTTTGTGAGAATTTCTTTTCTGTTCCTTCTCGCAGTTCCCCTGGGAATGCTTTCTCAAAAACTGAAAAGCGACAGGGACAAAATAGGTAACCTTAACAGTGAACTGGAAGGGTACATTGATGAGCTGCAGAGTATGCAGGAAAAAGTTATACAGGGAGAGAAGCTGTCTGCTCTGGGACGACTGACTGCGGATGTAGCGCATGAAATAAGAAATCCTCTCACATCAATAGGCGGATTTGCACGACGATTGAACAAAAAGTTGATGCATGGCACCAGGGAAAAAGAATATGCTGAGATTGTCCTGTCTGAGGTTGACAGGCTGGAGAGAATATTGAGAGACGTACTCATGTTTTCAAGAGAGGCACGGTTTGAAATGGAGAACCGGCAGATAAATGATACGGTACAGGACCTGGTCGAAACATGCAGGGGAATATGCGATGATCAGTCGATTACGATCTCAACTGATCTTGCAGAAGCCCTTCCTGACATTCTCATTGACAGGGACCATGTCCGTCAGGCGGTGAATAATCTTATTTCAAATGCAATCGATGTCATGCCGGACGGGGGAACATTATCAATTAAATCATATATGCAGGAGCTTTACCATGCTGAATATATAGTTGTAGAAATTAAGGACACAGGACCGGGACTTTCAAAGGATGCTGCGGAAATGATGTTTGAACCTTTTTATACCACGAAAGAGATCGGTGTGGGCACCGGGCTTGGACTGTCCATATGCAAAAAGATCATGGATGAACATAACGGACTGATTTTTGTTGACAGTGAACCTGTTCACGGCACATCGTTTAAAATGTTCTTTCCTTATCAGAGCAGTCAGAACGGATCAAAAATCAGGTGCTGGGAATTTACCAAATGCGGAGTCGAAAAAGCCGAAGGTGCAGTTAATATGAGATGTCCTGCCTATCCTCACTATGGGCGAATGTGCTGGGCCGTTGCAGGAACATTCTGCGGTAAAAAAGTAAGCGGAGCTGTGGCCCAGAAACTGGGAGACTGCAGAAAGTGTGGTTTTTATAAACGGGTGGCCATAATGAATGATATTTAATATCTTCATTTATGATATTTTTATAAATCATTTCAAATCATCCGCGCGACATTTCTTCCGAACTATAAGATTGCTCTTATAGGGACGAGACGGCAGGGACAGTGTTTGCAATTTTGAGTGTTTTATCATAGAATGTCATGTCAGAGATTAACTGATTAGGGCCCATAGCTCAGTTGGCTAGAGCCACCGGCTCATAACCGGTTGGTCCCAGGTTCGAGTCCTGGTGGGCCCACCAGATTCTTGCTGAATTGATCTAAAAGGATTGTAATTAACTTGAATGAACAGCTAAAACTTCTGATTGAGCTGCAGGAACTTGATACTGCTATCGTATCGTTAGCAGATAACATTGATT
>CAMYJJ010000185.1 GCA_947258735.1 Thermodesulfovibrionia bacterium
CAGCTTTCATTTCCCCTTTTTGCATGAATGGATCCTGTGAATTCAAAATAAACGCAAAGTATTTACCCTTCTCTTTGGCTTTTTGAATTCCTATTTTATAAGTATTTTTTTTGTTCGACCACATACCTTCAATCAGAGATAATTGATGAACATTTTCATTTAAAGAGTCTATAAAAGTCCTTTCATCCATATTAATATATGTAGATTGTCCTTCATTGACATCAACATTTTCGTCAGTAAGAGGGCTCCTTTTACTTTCATCATCTATCAGGGAAGTTTGGCCTTGTTCCTTTTCTTGATATTGTACTGGAGGCGTAGTCGTACAGCTCATGAATAAAGACAAACAACTCATTAAAATGAATACTTTTAACTGTTTCATTTTCTTTCCCTTTCAGAGATTCAAAAGACGGCCATTACCATCACTCTTATTTTAAAAAGTAGTGAGAAAATGTTTTCTTTAATTAAAATATAGTATAAATCGGGTTTATTTAAAAAAAAAGACTTAATTATATGAATAGTAACACTAACGACGAACAACATTCATCATACATCATGATCAGACCTGCCCCAGGTTATTGTGCCGCTCCATGAGTAATGTTTGACGCTAAATAACTGGGCACTGCTTTCTATGGTTCAGGTGGCATGTGTCCAAGAGAACTATGTGGCCTTCGTTGATTATACTCTCTCAACCAGTTTTCTGTAAGCACCTGTGCTTAGAATAATGTTTTGAAGATTTTTTCCATTCAAAAGCTCATCTCTCAACTTTCCATTGAATGACTCAAAATAGCCATTTCCCCATGGACTGCCAGGCTCAATATACAGCATCTTGACTTGTAGATCAGTAAGCCACCTCCGCATTGCCTTGATGTTGCTTCCAGATTATTGTATTGGAGGGATAGCATCTTTGACGGTGTTGTCCCTTGTTTTGTCCTGTCAGGTGCACAATTACCGCTCAGTGGGGAGGGAGCGGTTTTGGGATTTATTAAATTACTATTGAATGTGTTTCACAGAAACATTCCATAAATTGGCATATTGAGAAGAGAACAACTCGAAGTACTTACACAAAAGCCACGCACCTCAATGACAAGGCAGAAAATATAATTAAGCATAATAAAGTTGCTGACAGGCTATTGAAGTTCGAAATTTTCTATCGTAACAGATCCATCCTGGATAGTCATATGGCCATTTACTACGGTTGTCCCGGTGATAACCGAATAACCGCAGTCATATCCTCCAGTCAGGGTTAGTGACATATTGCGGGAGATATTCAGGTTTTCATTGAATGTAATAGTCTTGCTCTGAATAATGTCCCCATCCACTGTCACTGGATTATCATAGGCACTCTGAAATGACCAATAGTACGCATCAGCAGTCCCGAGCACTCTGACAGGAGGCCCGCCAGGATAGATATTGGCGTTATAATCATCACAGTCGGTGTCATCAAGCACATAGTCCATTGGTTGACTGCATTGCTGCAATGAGCTTGTCGGGTTCCCGTAACTATCACCATCAGAATCCGGATGCCAGTAAGTAAATGGATTTATGGTACTATTCGTATCATCACAGTCGTCTGTACCCGGTGAGGTACCGCCTGCAAAGTAATTATATAGGCTATCGACAAAAGCATCCATGTCCTGATCATAGTCGTTCCAGCCGTCACAATCCTGGTCAACCCCGTTATACCATGTTTCGACGGCAGACGGATTGATGGAGGCATCACTATCATCACAGTCAGTGTTGTCAATTGTATACGCCGTTATGAGTGAACAGGCAAACGCTGTGTTGTTAATGTCACCATAGCCATCTCCATCGGCATCCCTGTAATAGAGTGACGGGGTGGAGCATGGTATATATTCATCTGCGCCTATGTCTGTTGTCCACACTGCATCTCCATCTCCATCAACAGGCCGTGCGTGATGTTCAAAGTCAACGACAGGCGCTTCGTTATTGCTTCCCTCATCAATCAGAGGGGATAATGACGTGAGGTGATAGTTCCCGCCTGCCTGATCAACAAAGAGAGGATCGACATTCATATTATTACCAAGATCATTATATGTCCCGGGGTTGACCGGATCATTGAACACATCCCCGATATCTGAGTATGATGTATTTACTGTGACACATGGATTGGGGACATCCTTTATGTAAATGTCGTTTCCGAATCCCGGTGCACTATTCCCCCGGATAATTGTATTCCTGATATTAACATTCAGAGCTAAACACCCTGTTTGTGATGTTGAGGTAAGACGGAGTCCACCGCCATAGGCTGCCGTGTTATTCGTTATCGTGTTATTAATAATATCCAGGGGAATATATCCTCTAATAAGCGCCACCGAGACTCCGCTATCGCCATTTCCATATATCATGTTATTGATCAATGAAGCGTCGATCACTGCAAATCCTCCAAATTCTTCAAGAAATATACCACTGCCGCTGTTTGAGTGAATCTCATTGCCGGTCACGTTTAGATATGTCGCCTCTGTATTCGATGTTACATAAATACCATCACCATTCCCCGAGATTATATTATTAATCATGTTTAAGTACAGTTGCTGTAAAAAGGGCTGATTGGCCAAATAAACTCCATTCCGTCCATTCTGAATTGTCAATCCGCTTATGGTATATCTCTGACCACTAGAAGCATAACCATAAGTATCTCTCTGTGATGGCATGAGATAAAAAACATCGCCAACTGCTGTTTCATCGCCATCAATGTCTCCATCAACGACTGTCAGTGAAGAATCGTCACTTTTTGATGTAAAAAGGGAGTCCCACCCACCCTCTATGATCAGCGTTTCCAAAAGGGAATCAAACTTGTTAATTAAAATGTTCTCATCGTATTTTCCCTGAGCTATTTTTATGACTGCACTATCCGATGCAGCGTCGACAGCCTGCTGAATCGTTGTGAAACATGGGGTCATTCCTCCGCATGTCCCGGACGGCTCAACATGAAGATCACCGCTGAAGCAGGTGCCGTCATCAATCAGTCCATCACAGTCATTGTCAATGGCATCGCAGATTTCACGTGCATCAGGGTTGGAGTCAGAGCTGTTATCCCGGCAGTCTGTGCCTGCAGTTGTCTGACATCCCTCGGGCTCACATCCGACACCTGTACATGTCCCGTCACTTGCCACACCAACATAACCATCGCCATCCTCGTCACAATAGTAATGGGTCAAAGGATACTGAAGCTGAACTTCCTGCCAGTTTGATGCATTTTCAAAAGAGGACCCGCCTCCGGGCGGCCACATTGCATTTGCATAGGATGAACCATCCTTGTCATTCACAGCTACGGCGAACCTGATCTTTGAATCTGCTTCAGGTGGGCCGGACAGCCCGATCTCCAACCAGGGAATTTTCACTTCTACCGTATAGCCCGTGTCACTGTCCCCGTTGTCATTATTGGATCCCCTCATGACAACTGCAGACTGCCAGTTTCCATTCCATACGGCAGACGGCGTCCCTGTTACTGTCCCCTGAGAGTCATATTGAGTATTGAGGATATTTACAATTCCATGGTAGTCGTCGGGCAGCATATAGGGAGATCCGGGATCACCGGAACCTCCGTCGTCCCCGAGGGTATCGATGAACCATTCTACAGAATCCTCGCTCCAGACTCCTCCATCTCTGGTCGTTACTTCGGCATTCAGCTCCGTATCAGTTACTTCATAAGCAATATAAAGGGCTTCATCATCCCAGAGCATTTTGACTTCGGCCGTATTCCCTCCCGTTGAAGGGGAAAGAACAACTGCACCGGCAGAGTCATATTCCAATAGGATGCCGTCTATGGTTGGTGACGCATCTGTTTTTAACAGACCGAAGGTATACTCATCGGCTCCAATGTCCGAAACCGCCATACCATCGCCGTTTCCGTCGAGAGGTCTATTATCGCCCTCAAAGTCATGATCAGGGGTTCCAGGATGCCCATTCTGAAAAAGGTCTCCCTCACGTTCTTCCATGTTAATTCCGGCATCAATCAAAGGTGAATTTTTTGTGAGCCGATAGTCCCTGTTTGCAGGGTCTCTAAAGAGTGGATCCACGCTCATGTTAGTTCCGTCATCGTGAAAGGTCCCCCCAGCATTATTAATGGTGCCGATATTTGAATGTGATGCACTTACACCTCCGTCGCCAGTCAAATATATATCATCTCCATTATTCCAGACAATTGTATTCACTAAACTTACACCGGCTCCTCCGCCTATATACTCATGCTTATAAATTTCAATTCCAATATCATTATTTACTAGAGTATTGTTAATCAGACGTGCAGAGATTCCGCCACGATACATATCAATCCCAAGTGGTTTGAGTTGAATTCCTTTGACATTCCCATATATGAGGTTATTCAAAAGGTCAAGACGTAAGCTACACCACCATGCATTTACACTGATACCCCCGCCGGTGATGATATTATTTGAGAGTTCCATACTACTGGTATATATTGTCGGTAATTCTCTGCAACTAAGCTCAACTCCCTCTTTGATAGTCAATCCTTCTATCTTCTTAAATCCATTTAACAGCCAGCCCGACTGGCTAGTTAACATTCCATCAATTATTGTGACGGAAGGATCCATACTCCTTGAACTAAAGTCACTGCTCCATCCGCCCTGAATAAGATCGATAGTTGATCCATATCTTGGCCATACATTTCCCTGATATGTTCCCTGCGCTACTCTTATCTCGCCCCCTCGAATTGCATGTACTGCGTCACTTATAGTTGAAAAACAGGGGGTGTTGCCACCACAGTAATCAGAAGGTTCAACATAGATAACACCTCCGCAAACCCCTTGCTGATATGCATCCCTATCACAATCTACACATCCGTCGCAATTGTTATCTATCTCATCGCAAACTTCTGCAGCACTCGGGCTGAGAGCAGCATTCGTGTCATCACAGTCTCTGTTATTAGATATATATCCTTCCGGCTGAGCAGCATGCCTTAAAAAATTCGCAGGATCACCATAACCGTCCTCATCAAAGTCCCGATACCAGACCTTTATTGTCGAAATTGTTACTTCCTGCCAGTTTGATGCATTTTCAAATGCTGATCCTCCTCCGGGCGGCCACATTGCATTTGCGGAGGATGAAGCATCTTTGTCATTTAGTAGAAACCCTATGCCAACATTTGTATCTGTCGAAGGGGCTGATATATAACCAATCACATTCCACGGGATTTTGACTTCTACTGTATAGCCGTCATCAGCGTCAGAGTTATCATTTAGGGTGCCATTGTATTGAACAGCCGATTGCCAGCTTCCATCCCATGAACTTGTTGGTATTCCCGAAGGTGTTCCTCGTGAATCATACCGCCCCGGAGATCTGACAGTTATGAATCCAAGATAATCATCGGGAAGCATGTACGGCAAATCAGGATCACCGGATCCTCCATTGTTATTCAGAGAATCAATCGCCCATTCCACCGAGTCATTAAGCGACAATTCATTATCCCTTAATGTCCAAGGTGCATTTAGGTCCGTGTCCGATACTTCATAGGCAAGATAGAGGGCATCCGTATTCCAGAGAGCTCTCACAGTCATCGTATTCCCTCCTGTTGCTGGTGAAACAGAAACACTGTCAGCGCCTGTGTACTCTGCTAAATCCCCGTCTATAACTGGTGATACTGCTGTTTTATAAATGGTGAACGAATACCCGTAAGAAATCGGGAAGGTTATTGAAAGGAAACTATTTAAAAAGAACAACAATACAACGAGCCCACGCTTCATGCCTATTCTCCCGAGGTTGAATAAATAGGATAGCTCCCTCTGTATCAAAATTATATCATACTTGAACCAACCGGGCAAAAAAAAGGAGCTAACCATAA
>CAMYJJ010000186.1 GCA_947258735.1 Thermodesulfovibrionia bacterium
TCATCTGGAATCCTTAGTAAGAATTATATGTCATTTTTGCCTGATGCCTACTCAACCATGCGAATTATCAACCCGGGACCGCTCTATTCTGACCACATCGGAACGTCCGGTTACTTTCCCTTTTCAGGGATAAATCCGTCTGAAAGTGTCTTCATGAAAGCCACTATTGCATCTTCCTCTTCTTCAGTGAGGCCAAGATTACCTAACTCATCCTTGTTCATATTCTCCTTAACTTCTGCCTTGGGCCAGCACCCTTCTGCAAGAGCATGTGACTCGATATACAGACCTGAACAGGAAGGTTTTACATCTCTAGTGTTATAAAAGTGGACGAGCCCCTTCAGGGTCTTGAAATAGCCATTGTGCATATATGATTTAACAAATTCTTTATCCGGGCGTTTATCCACATTTCTCAGAGTCGGAACTTTGTGCTTACCCATGTTCTTCTGGGCCAGCTTCTGCCAGCCTTCAGGACTCTCAGGTTTTTCCAGGAATCCTCCCAGGCCCTTGTCAATGAAGACAGAATTAACATCATATGCAGGGTTTTCCGGATTGACTGGAACTCCCAGGTTGTCAAATGAAAAGTCCGTAAAGAGAGGCTTCTTTCCGTCTGAGATATGGCAATCAGCGCATTTCCCCTTTTCATTGAACAATTCCAGCCCCTCCATCTCCTTTTGAGTCAGTTCAGCTTCCCCTTTCAAATAATAATCAAACTTTGATGTATAGGGATTAACTTCAGGGGAAGCCTCATATGCGGTAATAGACAGAGCGATAGCATCGTATGCCTTCTCAACTTTGTTCCTTTCTCTTTCAGAAAGGTCAATCTTCTTTTCCTGAGCACATTGACTGTCAATATCACGGGGCCATTCAATGCTGCACTCTCCGGGATTCACACTCTCAAGGGAGACGGGATAATTCGCATTACAAACCCGGTGCACTACACAGGCCGCATCGGGTAGTGCCTGCTCTACGGGGTTCAGGAAGGGACCCTGTGCCTGATCTGCTGCCGCGTTTCCCAGTTTCTCCCCGGTGGCACGGCCATCCCAGAAATTACCTCCAATGAACAGTCCCTCTCTCTTATTAAAGTGAAATATAGGACTGACAGCAGCGTATGCTGCAGTCGGAGGCTTCCGGTCTCCAAACCGAATCTCTATGGAGCCATTGTACGCGGCACCCTGAGCATTGATCTTGCTGTCAGGCCCTGTCCATCCTGTTGCGGGATCATGACAGGTAGCACAGGACTGGTTCCTGTTGACAGAAAGGTCTTTGTCAAAGAATATGGACTTCCCCAGCTGCTCAATCGGTGTAAGCTTGTGTGCTGCTTCTACTACCGTTGAATCATTGAATGTTAAGGCCATTGCGAAAAAACCCATATATGCAATCAGCTTTCTGTATCTCATGATATACTCTCCTTTAACTGGGAGTCTTAGCTCCCTGCTTTATGAATAAAGTGATTACTGAACCCGTGTAGCACTCCCGGACTGCTGGTAATGTTTCGCAGCACATTTCAAGGTCTTATCATTGAGTCCAATCACCTTCACACTTTTATTGTGCCTCATGGCATTGTGATGAGCTGACAGAACCGGTACGAGAGAGGCACAATTTGAGATAGATACATTTTGTAAATTCACAACCAGGTAATCAGTATTGTTCATAGACAGCATTAAGGCTTCAGTTAATTCGCTCAGTCGCTTTAAAGTCAGCTTACCATAAAATTTCAGTACTCCAACATATCCCTGCTGCTCAAATGAAAAGTTCACAATTCCTCCTTGGCATTTATAATTTTTTTTATTTAATTGAATATTTCTCATGAATGCACAACCTGTTAACCAGATGTTTATTATCTTTATGATGTGTAAGAGAGCAGGCATGCGGTTGTACCTGCCCTCTTTATATTAAATATCTCCTCGCTCCTGCTCCTTCCTTTGCAGGGTCGGGAAATACAGTTATAATGTCTGATTTGTACTCAACCACCAGCTATTCCACTTTTCATAATCACTTCCAAAATCTTTTTCTGTTATCTTCTTCAGTGCTTCAGCCGCATGATCACAGCAACCATCATCATTAAGGGCAGTAATCAATGCACCTACTGCCTTCGGGTCCCTGATCTCTCCCAGGGCCCAGGCGGCATGGGTTTTAATAACCTGGTTGTCACCGTTCAATAATTCAATCAATGGCTTGACAGCTCTTGAATCTTTTATTTCAGCCAGCGACTGAACGATATGTGTCTGAACAAATTCATCTTTATCATTCAATGCTGCAATGAGCGGTTCTACTGCTTTGCTTTGTTTTATTTTGCCGAGCGCTTCTGCCGCATATGCCCTGACATAAATATTGTCGTCCTCGAGTGCTCTCATCAGCAGGACTGTCCCTGAAGGGTCACCCAGATCTCCAAGCTCCTGAGCTGCGTTTGCCCGAACAAATGGATCACTGCTCTTAAGCATGTCTTTGATATTATTGGCTTCGTTCAGTTCAAGGCGCACCATTCTGGATGCATTGAGCGCTCCGTTATTCAAAGCTGAATATGAGAAACTCGCCGATACGAGCAATGCTGCAATTAAAAGGTTTGATATGATAGTTTTCTTTTTCATGATTCTTCTCTCCTTTTTAGATTTGTATAAAAATACATTTTGCAATCGGGATGCCAAAAGGAATTGTTTCATACTATCAGGAAGTTGTGGGATTTTATTATTAATTCAGGAGATGCAAATATTGCATCTTGATGCAAAGATTGCATGAGAAATACGCAATTATAATGTTATTGCCGGATAAAATAAAAATCAAAAAGTCACTAACTGAACCAAGACTTATTTGGTTATATCATAATCTTTTATCTTATACTGGAGAGCTCTTAACGAGATACCAAGAACATCAGCGGCCTGCTTTCTGTTACCGTCCGTCTGCTCCAGGGCATCCTCTATTGCCCTTTTTTCCATATCAACAAGCTTTCCACTGAACCTCTCCTTTTGAGGGAGGTCACTCACCAACACCTTTGTCATATCAAGTTCTTCTCCCTTTGAGAGTATGATTGCCCTTTCCAGTACGTTCTTCAGTTCCCGTATGTTACCCGGCCAGGGGTTGGAGCGTATTTTTTCCATGTTTCCATCTGATATTCTGCTTATTTTCTTTCCGATCCTCGCGGATATCGTGCTGACAAGATATTCCGTAATGGCAGGCAGATATATCTGCCTCTCTCTTAACGGTTTCAGTTTCAGCGGAAAAACATTCAGCCTGAAAAACAGGTCCTCACGGAATGTCCCCTGCGATACTTCATCGTGGAGGTTTCTATTGGTTGCGCATATAACTCTCGCATCTGATTTCTGAGTAACATTGCTTCCCACCCTTTCAAAAGATCCGGACTCAAGGACCCTCAGAAGTTTTGCCTGTAATTTACTGTCCATTTCTGAAATCTCATCAAGGAAAATGGACCCGTTTGCTGCAAGCTCAAACTTTCCTTTTCTTGATGATATTGCGCCTGTGAAGGCGCCTTTTTCATGGCCGAAAAATTCACTTTCAAGTAAGTTGTCCGGGACCGAAGCACAATTGACCTCTACGAATGGTCCGCTCCTGTTACTCATTGTATGTATTACCTGGGCTATAAGGCTTTTGCCGGTACCGGTTTCACCTGCCAGAAGCACTGTTGCGTCCGCAGCGGCAACCGCCTTGATCTCTTCGAGGATTTCTTCCATGCCTGCAAAAAGGATCTCCAGCGGAGGCACATCCTTGAGAAGCTCTGACTTCAAGGCCATGTTTTCTACCATAAGTCGTCTCCTCTCATATGCCTTTCTAATTGCATGCCTGAGTTCTTCGGGCTCTTTGAGAGGCTTAAGGATATATTCAAGGGCTCCCATCTTCATAGATTGTATAGCTGTATCAATAGTCCCGTATGCAGTCATAACAATGAAATCCGTATCATTATTTGTCTGCTTGTACTGTTCTATTAAGCTCATCCCATCCATGACCGGCATTTTCAGGTCTGTTATAATCAGGTGCGGTTTGAACTTTTCCGATATTGTTAACGCTTCTTTCCCGTCTCCGGCTGATTTTACGCTGTACCCTTCTTCTTCGATAATTCTCTTCAATAAGAGGAGAATGGATTTTTCATCATCAACGAGCAGTATCCTGAAGTTCGTCTTGCTCATTTCAATATCCTCTCAAAAGACAGGAGCACTGTCGTTCCTTTATTTTCTACACTCTTGATACTGATCGAACCATTAATTGCCCTGGCAAAATTATACACAATTGCGAGGCCGAGACCCGTGCCGCTTGCTTTTGTCGTAAAAAACGGGTTCATTGCATTTTTTAAAGCCTCTTTGTCCATCCCCTTACCTGTATCTTTCACTGATAAATAAATGATACCACTCTTTTCATATGCATTAATCTGGATGAGCCCGTTTGTTTCTATTGAATCAACCGCGTTTTGCAGTATGTTTATCAGGATATGCCGTATTTTCTCCCTGTCGCTTAGAATTATGTCATTCTCTAATTTGATGCTCTTTTGCATACTTACCGAACCGGACTCTGCCGTAAACAGGCGCTCTACTTCCCCCATGACTTCGGTCAATGAAAATTGCTCTATCTTTAGATCCCCCGTACGGGAATAGGTCAACAGATCCTCAGTGAGACTCTCAAGCCGTTGCGACTCATCGATAATTACTCCGAGTCCCTCTTCAACTGACATGTCCTTTTCTTTTTTCTCTTTAATAAACTGTGCAAACCCCTTGATGGCACTGAGAGGGCTTCTGATTTCATGGGAGAGTACAGCTGCCATCTCACCGAGCATCGTAAAGTGCTTCTTCTCAATCTCTCTTCTCTGGAGCATATCAATCCTTTTCGCGTATCGATAATAAGCAAACGCCAGTAACCAGAGAAAACCCATTACTATCACAGCTGTCATAGCATGAATCTTTGCGTGCCGGACAGCTTCTTCCGCGGGATATGTATGCAGGGCAATTCTGAGAAGATGTATTGATGGTGAAAGGGAATGAATATCCACAGGAATATCCATCCCATAGACAGTCTCACCGGTTGACAGGTTGAGATAGGATGAGCTGGGATTTGATTCTTCTATTGATGTAATAGTGTCGGGATCATTTGTTTTCTGCCCTATAAGCCGCTTGCTTGAGTGAAGCACTATCTTCCCGTTCGTGTCATAGAGGGCAATGAACGCTATCTTTTCCCATGGCTGCGTCTTTACTATGTCGGCAAGCAATTCTTCATCCATACCCGTGCGGTTAAGAGCCTGGTCAATGGTTATACCTGTGAAGTAAGCGGTAGATCTCAGAATATCTTCGGATGAACGTTTTGCGGTCTGATATTGAGCTATGCTGTTAAAAACGGCAAAAACTGTAAAGAGAAGAGTAAACAAGAATATAAGAGAGTACCTGAGCTTCATGATTGTCATCACCGGTAATACGACTTAACCTTAAAGATAGCTATGCATTCTTCATTTGTCTGATAACAAAAAGGTTTCAACAATTATATCAGACATTAATGTTAACAATTACTATCTGAAAGAGGTAACATTCAGGAAAAATAATAAAAAATATGTCCTGTCAGCGCAACATTAAAAAGATCTGCAGCATTCAAGTGCTGATAATACAGTCATATAGGAGTTGACAGGAGTGCGTGAAGGACTCACCCATTAGTCAATCGACTTCCAGGATGAGGATTCAACTGTTAAGGAATGTGTGTAAATAATTTATTTTCGCGGCGGGACAGTATCCCTTTATCTCTTAGCCCTAATACAATGATGGTTCATTAATTTTGGACTTTTTTTCAATAAATAAATTACTATCATCAAAACAGTTGTTCATGC
>CAMYJJ010000187.1 GCA_947258735.1 Thermodesulfovibrionia bacterium
GGGCATTCATACAGATGATTTTGCAGACGGGATGATGGCCATGACCAAAGCTGTTCATGATGACGGGGGTAAGATCTGTATCCAGCTTGTCCATGCAGGCGGGCAGACAGACTCGCGTAATGCAGGAAGACAACCGCTCGCACCATCTGCTGTACAGGTAAAGCAGTTTCCGGAAATGCCCCACGAACTGTCTAAAGAAGAAATCGCAGAGATCGTAACCGCATTTGGTGATGCGGCAAAAAGGGCCAAAGCCTATGACTTTGATGCAGTTCAGCTTCATGGCGCCCATGGCTATCTGATTAACCAGTTTCTGTCTCCCCATATTAACAAAAGATCGGATGAATACGGGGGCAGTATAGAAAACCGGTGCCGCTTTCTTATTGATGTATACCGGAAAGTAAGGGAAGCAGCAGGAAGTGATTATCCTGTAATGATAAAGCTGACCGGGGATGATTTTCTGGAGGGAGGACTCACCAGTGAAGAAGCTTTATTTGCTGCAAAAATGTTGTCTGATGAGGGAATAGATGCCATAGAAGTAAGCGGAGGCACTCCGGCCTCAGGAGATCACAGCCCAGCGCGCACCAAAATCAACAGGCCGGAGAAAGAGGCCTACAATCTTGAACTTGCCAAGAATGTAAAAAAAGCAGTGAACTGTCCTGTCATGGTGGTAGGAGGGTTCAGGAGTTACGAAGTTGCTGATAAGACCATTAATGACGATGGAATGGACTATATCTCGATGTCCAGACCTTTCATTAGAGAACCGGAACTGGCCAATCGGTGGAAGCG
Organism: Thermodesulfovibrionia bacterium; assembly: GCA_947258735.1. The sequence continues at coordinate 787 of CAMYJJ010000187.1, forward strand.
TGGCGACACAGCTCCGGCAACGTGCATATCCTGTAACAGCTGCTTTGTGCCCGGCATCAAAGAGGGCGGGATCTATTGCGTTGTGGAAAAAAAGCTGAAGGAGAAAAAGCAGGAGAAATCCTAAAGACCGTAACGCGTGACGAGTAACGGGTAAACAGTGTTACCCGGTTTTTCTCATATGAATCAGAAACTCAATATTTCCTTTTGGCCCCTTTATAGGAGACGTTGTTGTTCCCAGGACTTCAAGCCCCACAGCCTCTGATTCGATTTTTATTTTATCTATAACCTTAAGATGAACACGTTCATTCCTGACCACACCGCCTTTTCCCACTTCTTTTCGGCCTGCTTCAAACTGGGGTTTTATTAAGGCTACAATTTCACCGGCCGGTTTTAAAAATTCCATGACCTTTGGAATGACTTTCAGAAGAGATATGAATGAAACATCGATCGCAGCTATGTCAATATCATCCTCAACAGTATTTCTCTCAAGATGTCTTATATTGGTTTTTTCAAAAACTGAAACCCTCTCATCATTTCTGAGCTTCAGGTCGATCTGGCCATAACCGACATCGACAGCGTAGACTTTAAGTGCACCATTCTGCAACATGCAATCAGTAAAGCCGCCGGTAGATGCCCCTACGTCCATCGCCACTTTGTTATTGACATCGATATGAAACTCTTTCAAACCATGCTCAAGCTTGAGCCCGCCCCTGCTGACAAAGGGCATTTTATGTGCAAGGGTAAGTTCATCATCAGGGCGTACCTGCGCTCCTGCTTTATCAACCATAATGCCGTTGACCGATACACTGCCTTCAAGAATGAGCGCCTTTGCCTTTTCCCTGCTTTCAACAAGGCCTTTATCAAAAAGCATCCTGTCCAGACGCTCTTTTTTCATGATGTTGTCATGGTTTTTAAAAGATATGAGATCAGTTTTTATGCTTGATTACTTCAGGGATGGGGACTTTCCTGTCAACCATTGCAAGGGCTTCTCTGGCAATGCCTTCCGCATCTATGCCGTATTTTTTCCTCAGAAGGTTTTGGGGGCCCTGTTCTATGAAACTGTCAGGAAGACCGAGTAATTTGATTTTCAGATCCTCTATTCCTGTTTTAGTCAATTCCTCAAGTATTGCACTTCCAAAACCACCGGACACTGCATTTTCTTCCACCGTAATAATTTTTTTGATTTGATCTGCATAACCGTATATCAGGTCCATATCAAGGGGTTTGACAAAACGGGCATTTATCACCGTTGCACCGATACCAGCATCACTGATATATTTTGCAGCTTCAAGAGCCGGGAGCACGGTGCTGCCTATGGCGATGATCATCACATCCTGCCCCTCATTAAGGACTTCTCCATTGCCAATAGGTAATGTCCTGATATCGCTGCCTTCGTCGCTGTCCACAACAGAGGCCCTGGGATATCTGATTGCTATGGGACCGTTATGATTTACAGCGGTCTTAAGCATACACCTGAATTCGTAGGCATCTTTTGGGGCCATAACAATAAGGTTGGGAATATGTCTCAGGTATGAAAGATCAAATGTCCCATTGTGTGTAGGTCCGTCATCTCCGACAATGCCTGCTCTGTCTATAGCAAATACAACAGGCAGTTTCTGGAGACAGACATCATGAATGATCTCATCATAGGATCTCTGTAGAAATGTTGAATATATCGCCACGACCGGTTTCACTCCCCTTGTAGCAAGACCAGCGGCAAATGTTGTTGCATGGGGCTCGGCAATTCCGACATCATAAAACTTTTTCGGAAATGTCCTGACAAACTCCGAGAGTCCGGTGCCTTCGGTCATGGCGGCTGTGATGGCAACAATCCTGCTGTCTTCCTTTGCGAGTTTTGTCAGGCAGTTGCCGAATATCTCACTGTATGATTTTGTAGGTTTTGAAGGCAGGGAGCCGGTTTCTATGTCAAATGGGCCCACACCATGAAATATGTTTGGGTTTTTCTCAGCAGGTTCATACCCCTTGCCTTTCTTTGTGATGGCATGAATTAAAACAGGTGACGGGAAATCCCTGAACCGCTCCAGCGTTTCGATCAGTGCATCGATCTTATGTCCGTCCACAGGGCCGACATATTCAAAACCCAGCTCTTCAAAGAGAAGTCCGGGAACTATAAACCCCTTTACTGTTTCCTCTGTTTTTTTTGCAATTTTTAAAACAGGCTCACCAACAGAAGGAATTCGCTCAAGGAGATGTTTGGTCTCCTTTTTAAATTTTGTATAAAAGTCACCCATAAGCATTCTCTGTAAATAAGCAGAAAGGGCGCCTACATTTGGCGAGATGGACATTTCATTATCGTTCAGGATAACTATGAGGTCTTTTTTTAAATGTCCGACATGGTTCAGTCCTTCAAAGGCAAGACCTGCCGTCATAGCACCATCACCGATAACGGCGATGGACTTGAAGTCCTCCTTCATCTGGTCCCGTCCCTCAAGAATGCCAAAGGCTGCAGAGATGGATGTCGAACTGTGGCCTGTTCCAAAAGAATCATGTGGACTTTCTGTCATTTTTGGAAACCCGGACAGTCCCTTATGCTTTCTGATAGTCGAAAACGTGTCAAACCTGCCTGTCAAAAGTTTATGGGCATACGCCTGGTGTCCAACATCCCAGATGATCTTATCTTTCGGTGAATTAAAAACATAATGAAGCGCTATGGTGAGATCAATGGAACCCAGATTTGAGGCAAGATGACCGCCATTGGTTGCAACAGTTTCGATAACGATTTCACGCATCTCCTCTGCCAGTTTTTTTAATTCATCAATTGTCAGGTCTTTTATGTCCTCCGGGCCTTTAATGTTTTCTATCATCATGTCTGTAACTTAATTTCTCCTTGATAAAATATATTTTGCAAGCTCTGCCAGTGGTTCCGCATTATGATTCAGTCTTTTTATTGATTCAAGAGAATCATGTATCAGACCATCTGCTATGCTCTGCGATTTATCCAGACCGAAGATGGAAGGATAGGTGTTCTTTCCCCTTGCTCCGTCAGCCCCGGCAGACTTCCCAAGCTCCTCTTTCGTACCTGTTACATCAAGAATATCATCAATGACCTGGAATGCAAGACCTATTTTTTCTCCGTAGTTAGTCAAGGCATTGAGTCTGGCAGGGGTTGTTTCTGCCAATAATGCCCCGATACGTACGGAAGCCCTTATTAATGCTCCGGTTTTATGCGTATGTATGTAATAGAGATCTTTTTTATCAGCTTTTCTGCCTTCAAGAATAATATCAACTGATTGACCTCCTACCATGCCTTCAGGTCCGCTGGCACGGGAGAGCTCACTGATAATGTTCACGAGGATTTTTGGCTTTGCACCTGATTGAGAGATCATATGAAAGGCATCTGTCAAAAGTGCGTCACCTGCAAGTATTGCGGTTGCCTCCCCGTACACTTTGTGAGTTGTGGGTTGGTTTCTTCTGAAATCATCATCGTCCATCGAAGGCAGGTCATCATGTATGAGTGAATATGTATGTATCAGCTCAATGGATGTTGCAATCGGCAGTATATTATCAGACCTTCCGCCGACGGCTTCATGGCCTGCAATGCATAGAATAGGCCTGACTCTTTTGCCGCCTGCAGTCAGGGCATAGCTCATCGCTTCAGACAGGTGTTTTGGGCAGTCCCTGTCTTTTTTCTTTGAGGAGATATACGTCTTCAGAAAATTGTCAACCAGTTTTCTTTTATCTTTCAGATAAACATCCAGTTTCATAACAGATTTATACTCAAATATACATTATCATAAACCAATATAGTATACAAAATATGCCTCACTTTTGTTGCATCCCGGGACAGTTGAAAAAACTGATTATATAATCACAGCTTTGTTTGCTAAAAGAAAGAATATTTATTAATATTTTGATGTGACTAAGATGAGAAAGGTATGCAATGCATTACATTTATTAGTGACTCACCGTGAACTGTCTCATATATGTCGTCATGCCCGAGGACAGTAATCGGGCATCCAGAAGTCAATATAAATCTGGATTCCCGTTCAACAGGCCGCGGGAATGACGGATTAATTGTTATATCTGTCAAAAGCATCTGAATAACATCATGAGAGGAGACAGGGTGTGACATTAAGTACTGTATTGTCGGAAACAGCAAAAAAACATCCTAAAAGAGTTGGTATTAAGTTTGGAGAAAGAGTTTTTACTTATCCTGATATAGATAATAATGCCAGCCTCTGTGCCGGCGGGATACATTCTCTTGGCGTGAAAAAGGGTGACAGGGTGGCAATTTTGATGAAAAACTGCCCTGAATACATTATTTCCTATTTTGCCATAATCAGGGCAGGAGCCATTGCCGTGCCGATTAATACGTTTTTAACGCCTGATGAAGTCGCATATATCCTTAATGACTGTAGCTGCAGTCTGCTGATATATGATGATTCCTTTGCAGGCCATGAAATCAAGGTGAAAGAGAGGATGGCTTCATTGCACTCGGTCAGGTTTGGAGACATTCCGGTAATTGAAATCGAATTTAGAGAGGGTAACGATGATGATGTTGCTGTCTTTTTATACACGTCAGGGACTACAGGATTCCCAAAGGGCGCAATGCTTAGCAACAGGAACCTTATATCTAATGCAGAATCAAGCCGCGACGTAATGGATATCATGCATAAGGACAGAATCCTGCTGTTTCTCCCGCTTTTTCATGCTTTCAGCTTTACGGTCTGTGTCATACTGCCTGTGCTGACCGGGGCAAAGATAATATTGCTTGAGTCAGTAAAACCATTTTCAAAGGTGATAAACAGCATCATAAAAGACAGAATTACCCTTTTTGTCGCTGTACCCACTATTTACAATATTCTTTCGAGAAAGAAACTCCCTATTATTGCAAAATTTCTGATGAAGTATCTGATACGTATCAGAATATGTGTCTCCGGTGCTGCGGCCCTTCCTGAATCCACTATCCATGCCTTTGAAGGCAAGTTTCATATTCCGCTTCTTGAAGGCTATGGACTGACTGAAACGTCTCCCGTAGTAGCTGTTAACCC
>CAMYJJ010000188.1 GCA_947258735.1 Thermodesulfovibrionia bacterium
CAAACCTGTTGCCGTAGGGTACTGACCGCTTGCGGATCTGGCGGCTGTGTACAGCCGTACAATCGACGGGATGACGCTGACGATCGTTCCTTCAGGATGGACGTATAAAAACACCTTTGTCCTCTATGACAGGGAGACCGAAACGCTCTGGTACCCGAACAGGAAGGGACTGAAAGGCATCCAGGGCAAATTCTTTAATCAGTGGCTGCCGAAACTTCCCTCCCGGGACACTACATGGGAGAAGTGGTTTAAAAAGAACCCAAATTCAAAAGTGCTCAGGTAAGGGGTAAATACAGGGGGCATCCGGGTCAGGCGTGCATCCTGAAATCTGATATACTGTCCTCACCTAACTGCTCTTAGCATTTACAAATTCTGTAAACGCAATTAATGACTTGATAGAAATGGGGTTCCGCCCCCAAACGACGGGTTCATTCTTTTGAACGCACAAAAGAACGGAACCAAGAAAATGCGCCCCGGACCGATTTTTTAACGGTTCTTCAGTCGACCTCCAGGGAGTTAATTTAAACTCGCTCCGCTCAAACACAAATTAACTCTAATCCTTCCGGTCTCCTTCATCACCTAAAATCGCTCATGGGGGAAATACTGCTCTCACCTTGTAAAGGAGAATCACTGAAGTCTTTTTTTATCTTTGTCTTTTATCCCCCCTTTTGATTGCTTCCGGGATATGCAGGACTGGACGCGTTAAAAATTAAAAAGTGTCTGAGCGGAGCGAGTTTTTTTTAATTTAGCGGGCAGACCGGAATAGCACGGATATTAAGCAATCATGTGGGGCGCATTTTTTTGGGTACTTATTTTGGGCGTTCAAAAAAAGTACCTCCGCCGGAAGGGCAACCCGGGATTTGGGGCAGAGCCCCATTTAATCAAGTCATTAATTGTATTTACAGTATTTGTAAATGCTTTTAGTGTTCAGTACAGATTTACGATTGACGGACGACGGATAACGGATCATGATCTTTTCACCCCTTCGTCAATCGTATATCTGCACTCGCTATTCGTTATGCTCTTTTTAATCTTTATTATCCGTAGGTGGTGTAAGGTCTTCATTCATCATTCATCCTCTTCAAACCAGTAACCGCAGTGCCCTCCGGATACGGCCACATCATCTATGTCTCTCTGGTCTATTGCGAAAAGCTTGCAGACATCAGGTCTGCCTTTCATATTATTGGTGGGGTCTTTGGATTTTACAGCTTGCATTTTACTGAACTTCTTTAATATATATTGTAGTTTTAACTCCACGTCTGAGAGATCAGATCGATATGAACAGTGTCCCAGACAATACTGTCGCTTATACTGAAATATATATAGATAATAAAATATGGTATTTGAAATTCATTGTTTACAAATGACATCAGATAACTTATATTTATTAATACAATAAATACCATATGTTAGGAGAGAAATGAAGACAAAAGAGACAGCCATTGCTATTCTTAGAGATCAAAAAGAATATCTTCGGGAGAAATATAAAGTTATTGAAATAAGTCTCTTTGGTTCACTTGTAAGAGGAGAGCAGACAGAATCAAGCGATATCGATGTGCTTGTTAATCTGGAGGAAGGAGCTGATTTGCTTGATCTGATAGGACTTGCTTTATATCTGGAGGAGAAGTTAGAACAGAAAGTTGATGTCATCCCTAAAAATGCCTTAAGAGAGGAAATCAGGGAATCAGTTTTAAAAGAGCTGGTTCTGGTATGAAAAGAGACTACAGTTTATATTTAAAAGATATCCTCACAGCCTTTGAAAGCATAGAAGACTTCGTTAAAGGACTAGATTTAGAAGAATTCAAAGCGGATGATAAAACATTAAGCGCAGTCATACGTAAATTAGAGATAATCGGAGAAGCAACTAAACAGCTTTCCGAAGAATTACGAAGTAAATATCCTGATATTCCATGGAAAGAAATGGCTGGTATGCGTGACAGACTCATTCATTTTTATTTTGGGGTAGATTATAAACTTGTCTGGGAGACAGTCAAGACACGGATACCCAAAATTAAAGCGCTCATTGAAAATGTATACAATAGAGAAGTGAAGTAAATTGCGGTAGTCACTAAAAACGTTTATAGGCTTTGTAAACGCTTTTCAGACTATAGGTGGTGCCAACCCGTACACAGGCTGTTTAAAAACTTTTCCAAAAACAGTGCCTATGAAAGTAATAAGATGATACCTTTGCATTTTCAAAAAAAGGAGGTACACTTGTTATCATGAACCGGAGCCAGGTCTTGTTTCGTGCATTAAACATACTAAGCATTCAGCTATTAGCGATCAGCTGTCAGTAAATAAATTTACGATTGGGATCGGACCTTAGATCGTCACGATACAAAATAAAATTACAAATTAAGGATTATGCATTATTACCGACAAGAAAAGAATAAGGATAAAAAGAGAATAACGAACAACGATTTACAACATCCGATTTACGAACTGAAAAATTCTTACCTCGTCATTCATCAATTTTCACGATCGGTGTTAGGTCTTAAATTTTAAAGTTTATTGAAATACGGGTACAGGAGGTACTAGAGACTGAACCGGTTCTTTAACTGTGTGACCTGTTCAGCCATGTCATTATCTGAGAGATTTTCATAACAGGGGGCCAAACGGATGGAAACTTTACTGCCATTCCCCCAGGGCCACCATGCGCAGAAGAGCAGGGCATTCTGATCGGGGTCAGATGTAAACAGAGTCTGACCTGCCCGAAGACTGCCCATTTTGGCGCTGATTACCTGAACAATGTCCGGGGCTTCTTCAATATTTGCACTGTTCCATTTATTGCTGAGGTGTCGATTGATCACTGATAGTACTTTTTCATTATAATCAGTTGCAAATTCGATCAGGACTGTATTAAAACGGCCGTCCCACTGCCATTTCAATTCTCCCTGAAAATTGTCTATGATATCAGCGCACATATTCTCAAGTTTCGCATTCATCTGGATACCCATGTATTTCTCCGCTTAATTCTTTTGTATGCCAGTACCATTTTTATGATCTCAGAGCACTATTTATGGAAAGTATACGCCATTGCATATTCATACGGCAAGAATCCGTGAGGCCGTGTCTGCACATTTTACTGATAATCCTGTTCCGGCCGGTCTCATTCAGCTGCATTGACTCCTCAGCTATACATGCTGATCGACAAGGATTGGATTTCCATCAGGGTCAACTGCTACAAAACTTGCTGGTTCTGAGTCGCATCCCGTCCGAATACAAGGAATCCTAACTTCTCATAAAGGAATGAATACCTCAGGAAAGAGCAGTGCTAAACACTATTTTTGTTTTAATGAATTAAATTTATCAGCATATTGCAAAACCGCCCAGACAAAAGAGGAATGGCTCCAGGTAAGTGGTGAAACAGAGAGGGGTGAACTGTTTACAGGATGCACCTGCTCTGCAAGCACACCGGAAGGAAGCGCATTCTTTGCACACCATTCAATATAAGGAATGGCCTCTCGAAGTTCCTGAAGACTTTCTGCACGGACTATATAATACTCTGCCAGCCAGAGCGTTGAAATAAACCAGGGGTTGCCGGGAATACCTGCCGGGCTGTCGTCCGGCCGGTGATACACATCGTTCTGGTATCGGGCACAGCCTTCAACAGGGGTATTCAGCCACAATTGCTGGTGTATTGCATCCATTGTCTCAACCATCCGAGGATCTTTGGGAGGCAATACTCCCAGGACAACGAGTGCAGATAAACTGACATCGATCACTTCATCGAGTTCATACCCTTTCGTTTTTCTGTAACCGGAGCGGGCGTACCTCTTCAGGCCTTTGTGATAGAGATGTTTCGTAAAGAGTCGTGCAAAATTCGCCGCCGCCCTGAGGCCGGCAATCACTGACGCTACAGTATACGTATGCACTCCATAACGCTCCTCCCATAGATCGTAGCAGGCGATAGGCAGTTTAGTATCAGGATCGCGGTGAGTGAGCATAAAGTCGGCAGACTTTTTAATAAGCGTATCATAGAGAGGTCTGATGAATTCTATGTCTTTAGAACTCTCATAGTGTATCCAGAGTGCCCAGATAATCAGGGCGGTTGAGTCCTCCTGTATCGGGAGCACTGCCTTTCCGTCCACAAGCCAGGGGTGCCAGTTGCTTGCCAGTGATCCATCGGGGTTGTAATGCTGGTAAAGATATCCCTCCTCTGTCAGAACACCGGCACAAAATTCGAAAAATTTCATGCATACATGGGTGTAACCGGCCTTTGCCAGTGCAGCGGCCACGAAGGCCCCGTCGCGTCCCCACATGTAGGAATAGGTATCTCCTGCAAAACGGACTATATCCGAATCATTTGCTGCTGTAATTGCCCCCCTGTTGTCTATCTGGGTCCTTAACACAAGAAGGCTGCGATTATATATGTCAATGACAGATTTGGGCAGGTCTCCAAAGGACCTGGATTCTTTTGTGACCCAGGCTCCCCAGTAATCCGATGTGCGTTTAATCAACGCATCGGGTGTCTTCTCTATCACATCCCGGTTAAGTTGGGCCACCTCATCGTAATGCGTGCCTGCTGCAATCCAGTAATACGCTGCAGCTTTACCCTTTGGGGGCACGTGCAGCCATATTCCAATAGCAGAGTCCGCAGAACCCCATGAAATCTGGTTTCCGCTGAGCTCTCCGTCTTCTGCATCCTTCCATATTCCTTCCCGCCCCGGCACCTCTTTGTCTCCACAGGCATAGTGATTTACACCATACTTTCGGGACTTACCGCAATTAATGAGGAAGTAGCGGTTGGCTTTATAGTGGATGATGGAACGGGGCCGTGGATCAAAATAGGCCGTGTCACCGATATCATACCCATAAAGATGAAAGTCGTGACAGAAAAAGAGCCTTACCTGACGCTCATTATCCTGAAGATTTTCGACTTCGATCTTTTTAATATATACATTCAGGTCCACATCAACCACGTCATGGCATCGAAGTTTCAGCCCCATGGATTTGTTTTTCAGAAGAACATCAGTAACAAGGCTGTCATCGTAATACCTCAGATTCTTTTCCCATTCCGGTCCCATCCAGGAGCAGCGATCATCAGCCCACACTCCGAACCGGAAAGGGTCTCCCTTTGAATGGTTCTCCTGTCCTATAAAGGGGAAATACACATCCCTGATCTGATAATCGGAATCAAAATTAAAAAGAAGATTGCCGTTGCTTACCGGAATGTCTTTGGGCATAATTTCCTATGCGGCTTTTTTCCCATGGGGTATCGGTTTTGAAGGATGATCAGTTGAAACCCTGCTATGGCTGTCTGTTGTTTTATTGTTGCTGATTATCTGATGATATAATTCTGCATAATTACCGGCCATACTTGTTATGGAGAAATGATTCTGCACATGTTGACGGCATTCATCTGGACCTATACTGTCTATTTGTCCAACTGCTTCAATCATGGCGTCCATGGAATCTACCACAAACCCTGTTTTTCCGTTTACCACTATTTCAGGAACCGCACCTTTATTGAATGCAATGACCGGCGTACCGCATGCCATTGATTCAACAAGAACAAGTCCGAATGGCTCACCCCATTGTATGGGGAATAAGGTCGCCCGGGCATGCCGGTACCATTGCTTTTTATGCTCGCTGCTTATTTCTCCTATGTAGATAATCTGTTTCTCACAATCCATTAACGGTTTTATTACGCTGTTATAATAGTCATTATCAACCGGAAGTTTTCCGACTTCAACAGACATGTCTATGGAATTCTGCAAGCCTGCAAAAAATTCCCTGTCAGCGGATTTATTCTGGACACAGCCGGCAATGATAAGCTTGGAACCTGTTTTTTT
>CAMYJJ010000189.1 GCA_947258735.1 Thermodesulfovibrionia bacterium
AGAAACCATATCTGTTGATGTAAGAATTATTGCTGCTACAAATGTCAATCTTGAAGAAGCCACTGTACAGGGAAAGTTCCGGTCTGACCTGTATTACCGGTTAAACGTATTTCCCATATTGCTTCCTCCGCTGCGTGACAGGAGAGAGGATATCCCGCTGCTGCTCGACTTTTTTCTGCAGGAAAGCAATGAACGGAATGAAAAACATATGAAGCTTTCACAGGAGGCTGTTGAGTTTATGGAACATTACAACTGGCCCGGGAATGTTCGTGAAATGCAGAACCTTGTTGAGAGAATGGTTATTATTACAGATGATGGATGGTGTAAGGTAAGTGATCTGCCGTCTGTAATGCTGGCTGAGCCAGAGATGCAGATCATTAATGAGCATGATGATATAAGAGGAATTGCAGAACATGAAGACGTACGAACTGGATCCGGAGCGCAGACATCATCATTGAAAAATATGGAAAAAGACATTGTGGAATCAGCCATGCAGCGAAATGGCTGGGTACAGGCCCGTGCTGCACGCGAACTTGGAATCAGTCAGCGGCAGATTGGATACAAAATTAAGAAATACGGTATTGTTCCGCCGGAGCATATACATTTTAAGAGCAATTAATGATCAATTAAGAAAGAGGAACAGAAAATGACGATTGATGAGAAGCGAGTGACGAATGACGAAGTAACGGATGAACTTATAACGACGATCTTTTTCACTTCGTAGATCGTCAATCGTAATTCGCTATTCGTCATTCTCTTTTCATCCTTCATACAGCGCTTTTATCTCCTTATCGAGCAGAGGTCTTCCGAGGAGCTTTGCTTTTTTCCTGAAGGCAACAAAGATCTCTTCCCGTTTCTCAGGAGCTGCATGTACCTTTAATTGAGCCATACGGTTCAAAAAACTCTTTCTCCCGATTTTTGCACCATAGAGAAGCCGCCTCACTGCACCAACGTGTTTCGGATTGTATGGTTCATAGGTTTCGGGTTCGTTTCTCAGGCCTTGCAGATGTACCCCGGTTTCACAGGTAAATATATTGTCGCCGATAATAGGATGATGCGGATCGATTAGCTTTGAAGCAGCGTCACTCACCAGAGAACAAAGGGATTTCAACTCCCCGGTCCGGTAGTGTCGTCCGGTCTTCAGTGCAAGAAATCCTGCAATCTCTTCCAGACGGGCATTTCCTGCCCTTTCTCCTAATCCAAGAACAGTAACATCAGCCCATTCAGCACCATGTTCCAGTGCAGATATGGCATTTGCTGTTGCCATACCAAAGTCGTTATGGGTATGAACACCAATTTCCAGACCATAGGTATTCAACTTCTCAATAGTATTGATAATTCCTGACGGGGTGGATATGCCGACGGTATCGGCTATCCGGATCCGCTCTGCGCCATGTTCTGACGCGGCCTGAATTATCTTTTGCAGAAAGGACCGGTCTGCCCGTGTTGCATCTTCCAGGCCCAGTGAAATTTTTTTAAAACCAAGATCCGCAGCACGTGTAAGAGATTTTATGACAGTCTGCTGTACCCATGTACTGCTTTTGTTGAGCTTCTTTTCTATATGCAGGTCAGAAACAGGGATGGAAAGTGACAGAACATCCGGCCTGAGCTTAGCGGCATATTCTATATCTTCGTCATTGCAGCGGCACCATAATGAAAAGGATGTTTGAGGCGCTACTAATCTGCTTTCCATTAAAAGACTGCACAGATCATCATCAAACCTGGTTGAGATTCCGATCTCAATCTCTTCTATCCCGACCAGTGACAGCGCCCTGACTATTGCAAGTTTCTGATCATAAGAAAAGTTGACTCCTGCTGTCTGCAATCCTTCTCTTAGCGTTGTGTCGATAATTCCTTTCATGTTTGTGCCTCTGACTTGTCTTTTATCCTTTCTCCCCCCTTTGATTGTTGTAGGGATGGTGAAGGTTTGACAGCGTTAAAAATTAAAAACTGTTTGAGCGAAGCGAGTTTTTTTAATTTAGCTGGCAGGCCTTCACCATCCCGTTTAGCAACAATCACCTGGGGCGATTTTTCTTGGTTCGTTCTTTTGTCCGCACAAAAGAATGAACCCGTAGTTTGGGGGCGGAACCCCATTTCAATAACTATCATCATTAAAATTTAATCTCTTTGATAACTCCTGAATAGACTACAGGTTGTATCCCGAGTGCTCTAAGGGCATACGCAGGTTCGTTACCGATTTTTGTAACAAAAATCTTTTCACAACCCCGCAGAACCTCTGCAACCTCACGGAAACGGACCTTATCAAAGGCATGTTCTTTGTGACCGGGTGAATATGGTTCTACATCCCGTTCTGTAATGAGATCAAATGTCGGTGGAGCTGCGTTATAAATAAATAACTTTTTCGCCCTGCCAAAGTGTTCATTTACGGTCAGACCGTCTGTTGTTGCAATTGCTATCTTCATGTTCATCTCCTTTTTATAAAATAATTTCTCTACAAACACCCTCCAGCACTGCCTGCACACTCTTTTTTGCTGGTACAGGATACCCTGCGGACTTTCATAGCTGACATGTCTGATTCGTTTTCATTAAAAACTGCATCAAGCCCCATTTCGATAAAACCGTTCATGATATGCGGCTGCACGCCATGTTTCCTGAGGACTTTTTCCGGTACTTTACCGATGCCGCTTACTAAAATGGCCCTGCAATCCCCAAGTATCCTGGCAAGATGCAGCCACCGTTTCGGACCGCATCCCCGTTTGGGGGTCTCCCGTTCCTCAACGAGTTCCAGGCCCTTGTCATTGCGCGACCATATCTGAACTTTTTCGGCCTCCCCCAGATGTTGATTTATAAGGACTCCTTCCAGTGTGGCAACTGCTATGTATGGTCTTCCCTGTACTTCCTTCAAGGGGAGATCCAGTTTCGCAGAGGCAGAGAGACAGCCCCGCATCTCATCAGTACGGTCCTGTCCAAGCAATCCTACTGCATCGGCACGGCAGCGGGTACAGTGGCGCATCTGGGGAATATATGCTTCTGCCTCTTTGCGGAGTTCATCCATTTTCTTTTTATCCGGTTCCACGATATCTGCAAAGGGTGTATCAGCATTGGGGAATAAGGCCATACAGTTCAGGAGGTCAACTCCCAGTTCCTGTATTTTTTTTGCGACCTCAATAACATGGTGTTCGTTAATGCCGGGGATCACAATCGTGTTAATCTTCACGGTAATGCCATGGGCTTTGAGCTTTTTAATAGCATCCAGTTGACGGGCCAGAAGCAGTTCTGCTGCCTGCACCCCCTTATAGATCACGTTCCCTTCTCTGACCCAGCCGTAGATCTTTTGACTGATCTCCGAGTTCACAGCGTTCACGGTTACTGTTACATGGGAGACCCCTATCTGGGCAATCTCATCAACATGGTTAGCCAATGCGAATCCATTGCTGGAGAGGCAAAGTAATAAATCAGGAAAACGTCCGCGAATGAGGCGCATTGTTTGCAGCGTTTCGTTCGGGTTGGCAAAGGGGTCACCCGGCCCTGCTATGCCGGCAACGGTTATGCGGGGTTCTTTTTGAAGGACTTTATCAACATAGATCAAAGCCTGATCAGGGGAGAGAATGCTGCTGGTTACCCCGGGTCGCGACTCATTCACGCAGTCGTATTTTCTGTTGCAGTAGTTGCACTTTATGTTGCATTTCGGGGCTACCGGCAGGTGTATACGGCCGAACTGCCCTTTTACTTCCGGGTTAAAACAGGGATGTCTGCTTATATCTTTTTGAGTATTCATTTTTTCATCCTTTTCTGTTGTCAGACTGAATTAATCTACAATCGGCCCTTACATATAGCTGTAGCCGGTCTTTGAGTCATTCTGCTTTTTCTCCAACAGGGCATTGGCAATAGAGTCAAACAGATGCTGGGCTCCCTGATAGCCGATGTGCAGTATCCGCTGACCGCCTATCCGGTCATGAATTGGAAATCCTACCCTGACGATCGGAATATTTTTCTTTCTTGCCAGGTGGTATCCTTTGCTGTGACCAATGAGGATATCCGGTTCGAGCTTATCAGCCAGTTTTTCAATTTCGTAAAAATCCATTCCCTCATGAATCTGCGGAGTATCAGAAACCAGACCGTCACAGACACTCTTGATCGCCTTTTCCAGCTTGCCCGATTTCCCGCCGGAAGCACACAGAACAGGACGCACTCCTATTTCAGCCAGAAAAGAGGTTAAGCCCACGACCAGGTCTTCCTCGCCGCAGACAATGGCCCGTTTACCAAAAACATATTTATGTCCGTCAGCAAGAGAGTCAATGAGGCGGCCACGCTGGTTTTCATATATTGACGGTGTTCCCAGGCTGGTGAGGTCATTAAGGGTTTTAAAAAAGCCATCACTCTCTCTCAGACCGATGGGAAAGCCGAGACGGTGATGATCAACACCAAATTTCTCTTTGAGCAGGAGACCGGCTGAGTCCTTATTATCAATGGTCCAACCGAACTCTATAGCGGCTGCAGCGCTTCCAAGCTTTTTAATATGGTCAATCCCGGTGCCGCCATGGGGAATTTTTTCATATTCCAACAGAGCCGGACCATCCAGGGTGTCGGATATATCCGGGAGAATGGTAAAAGGAACGTTGTAGTGACTGCTGATCTCTTTTAAGTATCGGATATCTTCGGAGGACAAAAAGCCCGGAAGTATCGCGATGCTGTGTGACTGTTCCGCAGACTCTTCTGCAAGGGCGCCCACAACCGCCTTGACCGCTGCATGAAAACCTTCCATGTGAGTGCCGCTGTAGGAAGGTGTTGACACCGGCACAAGGAGCGGTCTGTCCGGATCGTCTTTCGTCATTTCCCTGTACTCATGGAGCAGCATGGGGAGGTCATCACCTATTGTTTCAGTCAGGCAGGTGCTGGCGATGCCGATAAGCTTCGGATGAAATTTGTCGGTCACATTTTTGAGTCCTAATTTTAAGTTCGGGCCGCCTCCGAAAATTGCATGTTTTTCACCGAGTGATGACGAGGCGATATCCATAGGTTCATTGAAATGGCTTATGATATAACGGCGCATATAGGTTGCACATCCCTGGGAACCGTGCAAAAAGGGAACAGTCCCTTCTATGCCGCGGAACGCAAGAGTTGCCCCCAGGGGTTTGCAGAGTTTGCAGGCATTGGTTGTTGAGACATAGTTGGGCATTTTAGTCATCACTGTTTCTCTCCGATCTCGGCATGAATCTCCAGACCGGGCTCATGACCGAACTGTATACTTCCTTTGCGAAGTTGAGCATGCCGATGAAACCGGCCAATGCCTCTTTGCGCTCGTGATTGTGATCGCAGAAAGCGACGCCAAGCTTATAGGCAATTGGCCGTTCTTTCACGCCGCCCACGAAAATATCCACATTTTTTTCCTGGAGAAATGATGAGAGCTCCAATGGATTGGAGTCATCAACAATAATGGTTCCCGGGTCAGTGATTTCCTGCAGTTCCCTGTATTCAGATTCCGTACCGGTCTGTGATCCTACCATCACCACATCCATTCCGAGAAGCCTGAATGCCTTGACTAAAGAAAAGGCTTTAAAGGCGCCTCCGACATATATCGCTGCCTTTTTGCCGGTGAGTGCTTTGCGATACTCCTGAATTTGGGGGTAAATTATCGAGAGCTCTTCACTGACAACCTGTCTGGCTTTGCGCATCATCTCATCGTCTTTAAAATGCTCTGCCACAGCGTAAATGGACTCTGCCATATCTTCAATTCCAAAGTATGAAACCCTTATTGCAGGGATGCCGTATTCCTTCTGCATCATATCGGCCAGGCCCATGGTTG
>CAMYJJ010000190.1 GCA_947258735.1 Thermodesulfovibrionia bacterium
GTTGTTTGACAGCCTGCAAGTACGGGCTATTTTATGTAATTGAAAAAAGCGGCTCTTTTATCAGTTCACCCCGGCATACAGGGCACTTGCCGGGCTTTTTAAACCTCTCCCTTTTTTTAAACACAAACCCGCACTTCCTGCATTCCGCAGGAATGATTTTCAGATGGGTTTTCTCTTTAGCAAGAGATTTTTGAATGTACTGAAGATGGGTAAGCACCTCTTTTTCAGATACATGGACCTCTCCGGATATGTCACGGGCAGACAGGAAATCCCCTTTCATAACAGCAATCATCTCCTGCCTCACTGTTTCTTCCCTCCCAACCGGAACAAATGCCTCTTTTGACTTTTTTTTCAAATTAAAAAATGTGTTATAGGCTTTTAGTTTTCAGTTCTTAGTTACTCATCACTCATCACTCATTACTCGTTACGCGTCACTGTTTTTAAATCTGACTATATTGCCTTTAATTTATTATAATACTCTCCTATGAGAGATATATGGATCTTCCTTTTTGTTCTTGGCGTCATTTTATTTAACTGGCCTATACTCAGCATCTTCAAATATAACCTGTCTCTCTATATTTTCATAGCCTGGTTCATTTTTATTCTGCTTATTTTTATTACATCCAGAAAAAGCAGTGCCGGCGACGATGGAGGATAAATGTTTTCTTCTACGGTGTTATTTTCCATTATTTTTGTTTACCTGATATTCCTTTTTCTGGTTGCCCACTATGCTGAAAAGAAGGACCGGTCAGGGAGCAGGCTTGTTTCCAATCCTTATGTGTACTCCCTGTCACTTGCAGTGTACTGCACGTCATGGACGTTTTATGGAAGCGTGGGAAAAGCAGCTAACTCAGGCTTAAGTTTTCTCACTATTTATCTCGGCCCTACCCTGATGGCTGCCCTGTGGTGGATCATACTTAGAAAGATCGTATATATCTGCAAGGAAAACAGGATCACCACCATATCTGATTTCATAGCTCTGCGCTATGGTAATTCCCTGTTTCTCTCTGCACTGGTGACTTTTGTTGCGGTAGTGGGAATCACCCCGTACCTCGGCCTTCAGCTCAAGGCGATCATGACCACGTTCTCTATCCTGGCAGGCAAACCCGAGGCAAGCCATTTTGCCGGCTGGGTTATCGCGAGTTTACTGGGCGTGTTTGCCATTTTTTTCGGGGCCAAAAGCATAGATGTTTCTGAAAAGCACAGTGGTCTCGTATTTGCTGTAGCGTTTGAGTCTGCGATAAAGCTGATAGCCTTTATCTCTGTTGGCATATGTGTTACCTACGGCTTTTTTAACGGTTTTACCGATATATTCGATCAGATCAAACAGTCTCAATATTCTACCCATATGACACTGGGCAGCGAGTCTCATGTCAGCTTCCTTGAATGGACGTCTCTTACGTTTCTCTCCATGATGGCTATACTGTTTCTTCCAAGGCAGTTCCAGATGTCCGTGGTTGAAAACTCCTCCTATGACCATATTAAAAAAGCGATGTGGCTGTTCCCCCTGTACCTTTTTCTCATTAATATCTTTGTTCTGCCCATCGCATATGGCGGTCTCCTTCTGGGTGAGCCGACCGGAAACGCTGACTACTTTGTTCTGACTATACCGTTGAATCAGGGAGTTCCCATGCTTGCCCTTCTGGCATTTATCGGAGGATTTTCAGCAGCAACAGCCATGATCATAGTGGAATCACTTGCGCTCAGTACCATGGTGATGAACAGTTTTGTAATCCCGGCGGTCTGGAGAATGAACGCCATGAAGGGTTTTTACGTCATGATACTGAACACCCGCAGAATCGTAATTGTGGGCCTTGTGTTTCTTGGTTATGCCTTTGCGGTATACATAGGTGATTTTTACAGTCTTGTTAATATCGGGCTTAAATCGTTTGAAGCAGTTACTATCTTTGCCCCGGCTTTTCTCCTGGGACTGTACTGGAAAGGGGGAAACAAAAAAGGAGCCATCGCAGGTATTATTGCAGGTTTTACCGTCTGGACATATACTCTCATGATCCCGGCCCTGCTTAAGGCAGGCATTATTTCCCGGGAAGGTGCCCTTGGATATATATTCAACTTCACATTTCTTAATCCCGAGGCCCTGTTTGGACTCACGGGTCTGGACAAGTGGAGCCATTCCCTGTTCTGGGGACTTCTGTTAAACCTGTTTTTTTATGTCTCAGTGTCCATCTTTACGAAGCAGTCCGATTATGAAACCAAACAGACGATGGTCTTTGTGGACTCTTATTCTCCTCATCAACTCGGTATATCGGGCAGTCCCGGCAGTGTAGAAGAAATTTCCAGGACACTGTCGGCATATATAGGTCCTGCCGATGCAATCCAGTGTGTTAATGACTTCATGAGTAAAAACAGGTTAACGCCCGAGACGATTAATAATGAATGGCTCCGGAAGCTTATGGGGGAAGCAGAAACACTGTTGTCAGGTTCTTTGGGACCCTCGATCAGCAGCCTGATTTTTCAGGACAGGACGGTTTTGACTACAGAGGAAAAAGCCGAGATATCAGATTCCATAAGAAAAATATCGAGCAGTTTAAGACTATCCAGACAGGACCTCGCTGACAAGAACAGACAGCTATCACTTCTAAAGGAGTTCAGTGAAAATATTATCGAAAGTATTCCTTTAGGCATTGCCACACTTGATGAAACACTTCATGTCAGATACTGGAACAATGCAATGGAAAAAATCACTGAAGTAAACAAGGATGACGCTCTCAGCATTGAGGCAAATTATCTTCTCACCTGCCTTGAAACAGACCTTTTTGAACCATTAATAAAGGAGGGTGAAACTATCTGCAGGAGAAACCTTGAAAATATGCCGCAGATGGTGCTGAAAGTCCATCTCAGCAAACTCACCGGCAGGCAGAAAGGCTACGTCCTGGTCATGGAGGACATTACGGAAAATAAGAAAATTGAGGAGGAACTGTTCAGGACCACCAAGCATGCCGGAATAGGAAGGCTGGCCGCAGGTGTTTCACATGAAATAGGCAATCCTCTTGCTTCGATTTCTTCCCTTGTGCAGGAGCTTTATTCTGAAGACCTTTCTCCTTTTGTATCGAGTTCTCTTAGCACAATTAATACACACATAGACCGTATAGCCAGGATTGTGCGAAACCTTGGTGATTTTGCAAGACTCTATCCAAGGCAGAAAATACCGGCCAATTTAAAAGACATTCTGGAAAAAACATTAAACCTGGTTAAATATGATAAAAATTTCAAGAAAATAGAGATCATGACCGACATCCAGGAATCACCTCCCCTGAAGATTGACTCTGACCAGATGCAGCAGGTGTTCCTCAATTTTCTCCTTAATGCCAGGGACGCAATGCCGGACGGCGGGCGTCTCGATATATCCATCAAGCAGAATAACGGTTTTGTAGAAACTGTTTTTTCCGATACAGGGACCGGAATAGAAAATGAACATATGGATAAAATATTTGATCCTTTTTTTACAACCAAGGGGCCTGTCAAGGGATCAGGTCTGGGATTAAGCATATGCTACAGCATCATTAAGGATCACGGGGGAACGATTGAAATTGATGCAGCTAAAAGAGGAGGAACAAATTTTATCATCAAGATTCCGGTTTCAACATGATATTCCGGAATAGAATATTAATACTGGTTAGTGCCTGTGTATAAAGTCAAACTTTAAGCTGTCATTCCCGCAGTCCTTAGGCGGGAATCCACTGTTTTTAATGAGTTCTGGATGCCCGACTACAGACTTCGGGCATGACGAAATAAAAAATTGCAATTTATACACAGACTCTAATTATATTGCATTCTCACCTTCATCTCTTTTAACATATTGTGTTTTTAAAATGACATGGCGCTGGGAAGAGTATGTAACATATGGCGACAAAACTATTAATTGTAGAAGACGAGGAGACCCTGCGCGAATCTCTCAAAAGGATGTTTACACGTGAGGGATACAGCGTCAGCACCGCTGATTCTGTTGAAGAGGGACTTCAGCTGATAAACAAACACATCTATGATGTGATCATTTCAGATATCATCCTTCCGGGCAAAGACGGGATAGAGATGCTGACTGAAGTGAGAGAGGAGCTTCCGGACCAGATTTTCATCGTAATGACGGCGTACGCATCTCTGGAGACAGCTGTCAAGGCACTCAGGGCAGGGGCTTATGATTATATCATGAAACCCATTATTCACGAGGAAATAAAGCAGGTCGTCAAGAACGCCCTGATCCAGAAAAGGCTTAAGACAGAAAACGTCCTTCTCAAGCGTGAGATTGGAAAGACATATGATTTCAGCAGCATTATCGGAGACAGCCCTGCGCTTCATTCCATTATAGAAGAGGCAAAAAAAATAGCTGATACGAAAAGCAATGTCCTGATATTGGGCGAAACCGGCACAGGCAAGGAACTGTTTGCAAGGGTAATTCACAATAACAGTTCCCGAAAAGAGATGCCCTTCATTCCGATTAACTGTTCGGTCATTCCTGAGAACCTCCTTGAAAGTGAATTATTCGGACATGTCAAAGGGGCATTTACCGGAGCAATTGCTTCGAAAAAGGGATTGTTTGAGGAGGCTGACGGCGGCACCATTTTTCTTGATGAAATTGGCGATATTACGCCGTATTTTCAGATCAAACTGTTGCGTGTCCTTGAGGACCAGATGATACGGCCTGTGGGAAGCAATAAGGCCCTGAAGATTGATATCAGACTCGTCGTTGCCACAAACAAGGACCTTGAGACATGCGTACGGGAAAACACGTTCCGCGAAGACCTGTATTACAGGGTAAACACCATAACCCTTCAGCTCCCCTCACTGAGGGAACGGAAGACAGACATAGCAGTGCTGGCGAGACATTTTCTAGAACGATACGCTGCCGAGTTTCAGAAAAACGTCTCTGACATTTCCGAAGAAGCGATCTCCCGGATGATGAAATCCAGATGGCCGGGCAATGTCAGGGAGCTTCAGAATGTAATTGAAAGAGCAATATTGATTGCTGATACGAACACCATCAAACCTGACAATCTCCCGTTATCCATGAAAACAGGCAACTCGTTTGTAAAGAATTCCCTGGATAATCACCTCTCAATTGAAGACTACACAAAGGCATTTATTCTTGAGTATCAATCAGAGAACAATGAGCAGCAGCTTTCTGCAATGCTCGGTATCACAAGAAAATCCCTGTGGGAGAAAAGAAAGAAATGGGGCATGGACAGGCAATAATATAGTCTTGACCTCAATCTTCAATATATTACTTTTTGTAACCTGTTAATTCCGCGACGCTACAAATAGTAACATCGCCCTTTTAATCACTTATTTTCTCTACTCAACTCCTTGATTCTGTTGATTTCTCATCTCCATTACACTGGCACCCTATTTGCTCTATTTTTAATACTTATTCACTTAATAAACTCTTATATATGATCACCGAAGACAGCATAAATTTTTTCAAGAATATACCGCCGTTCCAGTTTCTGAACGAATCCACCATCAGGGAACTTGCCGAACATATTTCTCTTGAGTTTTCCCCAAAGAACTCACTTATTCTTACCCAGGACGGTCCGCCCAGCGATTGCCTCAGGGTCATAAAAAAAGGCGGGGTTAAAGTGTATCTGTCAAATGATGATGACATTGTCATCGATTACAAAAGCGAGGGTGACTCCTTTGGGTATCTTTCTCTCATCAGCGGAGACAAGACCAGGACCAACATCCAGGCCATTGAAGATACCCTCTGCTATCAGATCCCCAGGGAGACCGTGATAAAGATCATTAACACTG
>CAMYJJ010000191.1 GCA_947258735.1 Thermodesulfovibrionia bacterium
TGACCGCTCTATGACCATTTCAGCAACCTGGAGATGCCTCTGTGGCGGTTCATCAAAGGTAGAGCTGATTATTTCAGCATTTACCTGTCTCTTCCAGTCTGTAACTTCCTCAGGTCTTTCATCAATAAGCAGCACAATTAAGTGGACATCCGGATGGTTCTTAACAACCGCTTTTGCCAGAGACTGCAGAAGCATTGTTTTACCGGTCCGGGGAGATGCAACGATCATTCCCCTCTGTCCCATTCCGATCGGTGTAACAAGGCTCATTATCCTTGTGGAATAATCTTCCTTTTTATATTCAAGGGCAATGGCTTCTGTTGGATAGTAAGGGATCAGGTTGTCAAACAGGGGCCTCTCAATGCTTGAGTCAGGTGACTCATGGTTTACCGCTTCAACCTTGAGCAGGGCAAAATATCGCTCGCTCTCTTTTGGCGGTCTGATCTGACCGGTGACAAGGTCTCCTGTTCTTAGGTTAAACCGTCTTATCTGTGAGGGTGATACATATATATCATCCGGGCCCGGGAGATAACTGTAATTGGGTGAACGGAGAAATCCAAACCCGTCAGGCAGAATCTCCAGCACCCCTTCTCCAAAAATAAGCCCTGTTTTTTCGGTCTGGGCCTGCAATATGGCAAAAATCAGGTCCTGCTTTCTGAGACCCTTTGCTCCTTCAACACTCAATCCTTTAGCCACCTTAGTCAACTCATCGATGGTTTTTTCCTTCAACTCCGTGATATTCATACTGTCTCCTTGATTTTTGCTCTTATTCGCCATGGTATTTCAACTTCTCTTTTAAAGGGAATACATGTTTTTGAAAAATGTGCCTTTGGAGGTTTTAACCTTTCAGCTCAAAAACGGGATTGTACAAAAGAAGAATTGTTAAGCAAATAGTAAAACAGTTTTATCTTTTTGTCAATACCAGAGCCAATATTTTTTTACTCTCGAATATTGGCTGGTGACGGCTTCCATTTCCAGAGGGGACACTTCCCGGGGGACGAGTTCCCTCAATTTGCATTTTTCAGCAGCTCTCTGCAAAATATATTTCATGTCTGAGCAGCCCCGGTCAGAACCTATTGTAGTATACATAACATCGCCTGCTGAAGATGAAGCAGCCGGTCTGGCCCGTGTACTTGTGGGGGAAAAACTTGCTGCCTGTGTCAACATAATACGTAATGTCCGTTCCATTTATTCCTGGCAGGGCACGGTAGAGGATGACACAGAGCTTCTCATGATAGTAAAGACTCAGCGTCATCTGTTTGACAGACTCGCAGCAAAGGTCAGGGAAATTCACAGCTATGACGTGCCCGAAATTATCGCTTTGCCTATAGTAGAGGGTTCGCCGGATTATTTAAGGTGGATTAAGGAATCTACCGATTAACATCACCATCAGGGAGGAGTAGAATTAACATGGACGAGAATACCGTTGAGAACCTGGAGAATTCCATAAATGGCTATAAAAAAGAGATTCTTGAAGTTAATAAAGGGTCTCTGGAATGGGAAAAGGACCTGATCTTTAATGCCCGGACCCAGATGGGGTATGAAATCGAGTATGACGCCAATCTCCAGTGGGGATGTTCGCCGACTGAAACGCTCCTGTCAAGTGTTGCAGGATGCATGGCCATAGACGTCTTTTATTTTCTTAAAAAAATGAGAGCAGATATTAAGAGCTTTAAAATAGACTTCAGCGGCGTGAGAAAGCCGGACCCCCCGCAATATTATACATCCATTGATCTGCAGATCAATGTAACTGGTGAAGGAATTACCTCCAAAAAGATGGACCGGGCCATATCGTTATCACACGACAAATACAACCGGTTACACAATAAACGAAGAATAGGTCTACGATAGACCAAAGGCCTGTTTAAGCCAGTCTGCAAGTTTATCCGTCACCGGATACATTCCCACAACACACTCACTCTCTACACAATGCATGGATTCCCGCAGGAGCTCCTCAGGGATTTCATAAATATACCCTACCGTCTTGCTGAAGGCATATTTCAGTTGTATTACAACAAGAGCTGGCCTGTCATTTATCAGATCCACATAAAACATGTACCCATGCGAAATATCAGCCGGCTTCCCAGACTCGTCAGAGGCGGATCCCGGATCCACGAAAATTTTCGGGGTAATGTCCCACCGGATATTCTCAAGAAAATATTTGCTTTCTTTCAGCTTTTCAATGTTTAAAAGTTCCATCGGCGTTATTATAATATATTAATTCCATTTTTAATAATTTAATTAAAAGGAGGCATGGACATGAGTTGTTTATTCTGCAAAATCATAAAACAGGAAATACCGGCCAAAATCGTGCATGAGGATAATGATGTTCTCGCTTTTGAAGATGTAAATCCCCAGGCCCCGGTGCATGTGCTGGTCATCCCCCGCAAGCATATATCCACCACTCTTGAAATCACTGATGATGATAATGAGCTTATCGGCAAAATGTATCAGGTGGCAGCGACTATTGCAAAAAACCGCAAAGTCGCAGACAGCGGATTCAGGCTCGTCATGAACTGCAACAAAGACGCCGGACAGACCGTCTTTCATATACACCTCCATATGCTTGCCGGCAGACCCATGAGCTGGCCACCCGGATAAGACCGTGATCAGTAATGAGTGATGAGTAATGAGTTGTTTTTTAGTATTTTTCCATAGAACCTGTTTATGTTCTTTCAGAAGACAGGTCCGGCATGACAGACACAGAATACTTATGCTCAAACCTATTTGTCATCAGTTACTCATCACACATTACTCATTACTCATTACACTATTGTTTGATGGCAAAAAAAATTAGACCCGACAAAAAAATACTGACAGACATATATAATGCTCTCTACAAATCATTCGGTCCCCAGCACTGGTGGCCGGGTGATTCTGCATTTGAAGTTGCTGTGGGTGCGATACTGACACAAAACACAAACTGGGGCAATGTAGAAAAGGCCATTGCAAATATAAAAGCAGATACGTCCCTGAATGCCCGTGCTCTTCACAGGATGCCTCATGAGAAGCTCGCTTCCTTAATCACCCCTGCCGGTTATTTTAATGTTAAGGCAAAGAGACTGAAGGCTTTTCTTGATTTCCTGTGCAATGATTTCAGGGGCAGCATGCAGCGATTGAAGAACACTGATACATCTTCTTTACGCAACAGGTTGCTCGCGGTATACGGCATCGGCCCGGAAACAGCAGATTCGATACTGCTTTATGCATTGGACAGGCCTGTGTTTGTAATCGATGCATATACCAGACGCGTCATGAGCAGGCACAGGCTGATTTCAGAGAAAGTTGAATATCATGACCTCCAGAAACTATTTCACAAATACCTGCCTCCGGATGTACAATTGTTCAATGAATATCACGCGTTATTTGTCATGGCCGGGAAATATTACTGTAAACCCATACCAAAATGCACAGGCTGTCCTCTTGAGGGGATGTAGCTGTTTACTCGTTCTTCTTTTACTTCATCTGATGGCCACGACCGCATACTCCTTTAACGGACCTCTGCAGGTAAAAAACCAGTTCCCTATATTCCTCCATGCCAACCAGCCATATCTGGAAAGGGCCACTCCCGAAACCTCATTTTCTGCAGGCCTTTCTCATACCAGTGTCTTTACCGTACAAAATTCAGGTGGATGGGTCATTGATATGGATATGGAAATCACCGAGCTGCTCCTTCGGTACAGGCATTATTTTAAACCCTTTGGTGAGCTGGGTATTGAATTGCCCCTGATTGCATTTGGCAATGGCTTCCTGGACGGCGCTCTTGATTTTTATCATGATCTCATAGGCATTCCTGATCCCTATGGCAGGAGTGGAAGACCGGAGAACAGTTTTCTGTATGAGATCAGACATGGTGACTTTAATCAATTACTGTCTGAAAGAGGTTCGGGACAACCGGGGACTACCGCCCTCGTCCTTGGAGAGACAGGTGCTGGTGCAGGAGATCTCCGTTTGACCTTAAAAAGGCCTTTGCTTGTCGCAGACACGTACAGCCTGAGTATAAAAGGGGATCTTGAGCTGCCAACAGGCAATGCAAAGGAAGGGTATGGCAACGGAAACACTGACATCGGTGTTTCCCTGCTGTATGACAAACGTATATCAAATACCATTATGTCTTACTGGAATATCGGCGCTGTATTTCCGGGCGATGTTGACGGGTACCGTATCATTGATTTAAAAAACTTTGTGTATGGCGGGTCAGCCATCGAATTTGATATATGGAAGAAATGGGACCTGCTGCTTCATCTACAGGTTCAATCCCCTGTATATCCCGAAACAGACCTGCGTGCAATTGACGGGACCGCATATCTTCTGGCGTTTGGATGTCGCTATCATACAGGCAAAACAAGTCTCGAGTTCTCCATTACAGAAGATTTGAACGGTACAGGGGCACCCGACGTTACTGCTCATATTTCATATAAAGTAAACTTATAAATGAATGAAAACATCTGAGATCTTCATAGCCCCTCCGGGAACAAGAAACAGACATCAAATTGTATTTGACAAGATCCTTGCTCTCTGTCCGGGAAATGACTATTCTTCTGTTTTATATCTGGGTCCTGACACCCCTTTTCTGGCACATGTAAAAAAGCGATTCTTTCACTACCATGCACAAACAGATAAGGGACAGGCGTATATTCCGTTGCAGGCCCTTACCATCCGGCAGCTCGCATCTGACCTGTATGAAACCTATGGATCAGTTACCGCAATATCAGATGAGATAAGAACTCTTTTGCTGCTTCATCTGCTGGACGAAAAAAACCTTGGGTATGCCCGCCTTCTTTCCGGGCTTCTGAATAAAATCAGACATCACATTCCTGATAAAAATCTCATGGCAATCAAAGCAGATATAGAACGGCTGATATTTGAAGACAAGGCCAGGGACAGGGCAATAAACGCTATTGATACATTACAGGCCTATGAAGAACTGCTGGATAAGAAGAACTATGTTGACGCAGAAAGAATACTGCTGGCTTCTCTTCCCTTCATAGATCAACACCTTGCCCCTGAGCTCATCGTTATAGACAGCTTCAATGATCCTACTGCTCTTGAAAAAGCAGTGATCAGGTCGCTGATTAAAAAGTCAGAACATGTGCTTATTCTTGCTGAGAATACATACCCTTTTACCGATATGATGAATAATGGCAATTCTGTGACTGTTACCTCCCTCCGCCCCTCTTCAAAAAGGACCGGCTCCGGATATGTTGCGTACCCGTCGATTGAAGATGAAGTGGAGGGGATTGCAAAGCATATAAAGAGCCTGCTGTTTCAGGGAAGAATGCCCTGGGACATCACCCTTTCTTTTCCCAGTCTCTCCAGATACCTTCCTATGGTCAAAAGGGTTTTTAACAGATATGCCATTCCGGTCAGTATCGGTGAATATTCTCTGTCCAACACAACATTTGTAATGGTCATTAAGGAAATCATTGCCTGTATTGAAGATGATTATCCCCGAACTGATTTTCTCTCTGTTCTTTCGTCTCCACTGCTGCCCTCCATTCCCGGAAACATAAAAAAACAGGCTGTCAGCATCTCATACCGGGCCGGAATTATTAAAGGGAAGGAGTCATGGCTTTCGATTCATAAGATCCTGCTTAACGAATCGATCAATCTTTCTGATGACGACAGAGAAGAGATAGAGGAATTTCAAAATGGCATTAATATGGTTGTCGAATTAATGGAGGGCATAAAAGAATCCAGGGATCTGATGTCTTATATAACGGCTTTTTCGTCTGC
>CAMYJJ010000192.1 GCA_947258735.1 Thermodesulfovibrionia bacterium
ATCTGGGGAAATTGCAGAGGGAATCAATATTACCCAATGGCAGGTTCCCGCTGATCTTCAGGAGAACGCATGGTATTTCTGGAGGGCACGTGCCTTTGACGGCTTGCTCTATGGCGAATGGATGACACCGGCTGCTTTCAGAGTGAATGTTCTGAATGACCCGCCGACTGCGCCCACCCTGTCGAGTCCGGCTGACAATTCTGAAGTGGATACCTTTACGCCGGTTCTGGCCGTTAACAATGCCTCTGACCCGGACAGTGAAAATCTGACCTATAATTTTGAACTTGCTCTGGACACGGACTTTACCCAGATCGAAGCATCTGAAATAGGAATATTTGAAGGTCAGGGAATGACTTCATGGCAGGTACCGGTCAATCTTAGTGAAAATACCAGTTACTACTGGCGGGCACAGGCAGATGACTGGCTCGATGTGGGTCCATGGATGACACCGGCGGTATTTTTCGTGAATACAACAAATGATGCACCGACTGCACCGGTTGTAACTTTACCAACAGACGGTTCTGAGGTAGCTTCACTGTCAGTGGACGTCATCATTGTGAACAGTACTGATCCCGAGTCTGACCCGTTAACCTATGCCTTCGAACTCGACACGGTCAACACCTTTGATTCACCCGATCTTGTGAGCGCAAGCGGAATAACCGAAGGTGCTGGAACAACCACATGGAACGTAGCCGGTCTGACAGATAATACATGGTACTACGTGAAAGCCAAGGCAAGCGATGAACAGGCTGAAAGTCCGTGGTCAGCGGTAACAGGATTCTTTGTGAATACGGTCAATGATCCGCCAACTGTCCCGGTGCTTGCGAATCCATCAGACGGAAGCGGGGTAAACGTATTTACACCAGAACTATCGGTAATCAACTCGACTGACATTGATGACGGAATATTAACGTATGAATTTGAGGTCTATGCAGATTCCGGAATGACCACTCTTGTAGATTCGGCAGTTTCTGTCTCTGAGATGGAGCAGATCACTGCGTGGACTGTCTCAGCAGTGCTCCTGGAAAATCAGACCTATTACTGGAGAGCGAGGGCATTTGACGGCGAATTGAACAGCGCCTGGATGACTCCTGGCTCATTCATGGTCAATACGGCAAACGATGCACCGAGTGCGCCGGTACTGGACTCACCGTCGGAGGGAAGCAGTGTTGATACACTCACTCCTACGCTGTCATTCTACAATGCAGCTGATCCGGACAGCGACAATCTGACGTATGAGGTTGAGATGTATGAAAATGGAACGGTGATACAATCAGTTGCGGGCATAATAGAGAATGTCTCTGGTATCACAACACTCACACTAACCGATTCCTTGAGTGACGATACGACGTATACATGGCGTGCGAGGGCATATGACGGAGACAGATACGGTGCCTGGATGGAGATGGCCACATTCTCCGTTCACCTGCCGGTAACGAGTATCACCGGGACAATCGACTTCGATCCCAATACACTGAATCAGAAGAGTAAGGGCAAGTGGGTAGTCGTATACATAGAAATGCCCAATGGACATGATGTAAATGATATTGTCGTATCCTCTATAGTGCTGGGAGGCGTTATCCCTGCAGAGCCCTGGCCGTACAATATTGGTGATGAAGACAACGATGGTATACCTGACCTGATGGTGAAATTCAGACGAGCTGATGTAATCAACCTGTTACCAGAGGGAGACAACGTGATTGTAGAGGTATCCGGTGAAGTTGGGAGCGTAGAATTTGAGGGTATTGATATTATTCGAGTGATTCATTAATAGAATTTAGACATCCGGAGCTGCTCTATGATTTTGTGTCATCATAGAGCAGCATCTGAGATATTTTCGTACGTTATTTATTTCTTTCTATTCATGAGATTTGTCTGCAGTTGTCTACTGAAGACGAAGAATAGAAATCTCAGGTGGAACACGAAATCGTATCGGTATAATACTGGTGCCGATGCCTGTGGAAACGAACATTTGTTTCCCATTCTCCTCGATAAGCCCTGCAGCAAATCGTTCGCCATACCTTGACGGGACAACTGGTCGCCCGAAAAAGGGTATATTCACCTGTCCGCCGTGCGTATGTGAGGCAATAAGGAGTCCGGATTTTTTTGGATACTCCGGAAATATATCAGGAGTATGTGTCATGGCCAGAAAAGGTGCGCCTTCAGGTACGTGAGCGAATGCGCGCTCCATGTCGTGCGGACCTTCATAGTAGTCACTGATACCAGTCAGCCAGAACTTCGTCCCTTTATGAATGAGCGGGACAGAGATGTCTTCAAGCATTGGAATGCCCGATGCCTCGAATGCATGCCTGACTGCTTTTGCATCATGCCACCAGTCATGGTTGCCGAGAACACCCCAGACACCAAGGGGCGCTTTAAGCTCAGAGAGAATATCTGCAATCTTCCAGGGATCAACGAACTCCCCTCCGAGGACATTCTGAATGACAAAGTCTCCGGGCAGGAGGACGAGATCAGGCGATACACCGTTGGTCTGCTCTACGACCTCCCTGACTTTTTCAATGTCTACGAAAGGTGAGCCAACGTGAAGATCAGCAAGTATGGCAACTTTTATTTCTGGAAAGGATTCCGGCCACCCGGGGACATCGATTTTGTATTCCACTGTACGTAACGTCGCAGGCTCGATCAAGAATGACCACAACAGAACTGATGCTGCGAGTGCAAAGAGACCCACTGCTGCTGCACGCATTTTAACCTTCCTCTTCCGCATAGTCATACATTTGGTTTCCATACTGCATACCAGTCTATTTTTCGGGTCAGGTACATTGCAGCTGACAGCGCAGCAAATAAGACGAGGCTTCCTAACAGCAGAGAGTAGTCCTGGAGCTGGAGTACGACATAAAGAAAACTGTAAAGGCAGGATAAGACACTGGCTATTAATACCGCAAATTTACTCTCCGTCAGAAAGCCTTTTGTATAAGCAGAAATTAAGATGACAGTCGATATGCTTGCAACCAGGTATGCTGTATTAAAAGACAGGTGTTCCGAGATGGAGAGCAGCATTGAATAAAACAGTACGAGTGCAAGGCCCGTCATGAGGTACTGTATAGGGTGAATTGCCTTCTTGGTAAGTACTTCGATCATAAAAAAGGCCAGAAAGGTAAGGACGATAAACATGAGCGCGTACTTTGCCGTCCTCATCGTTTTCTGGTACTGGTCTACCGGCAAGAGAAAGGTGGTGCCGAAGGAAGATGTGCTTATATTCTGCTGCTTTCCGGTCCACTGCTGGGGATAGTTTCTGTTGAGATGGAGCACATTCCATTCAGCATCAAAACCATTTTCGCCTATTTGTCTGGTTGAGGGCAGGAAAGCCCCTGTAAAACTGGGATTGTTCCAGTCAGAGTTGATCTTCACGGATGTCTCTTTTCCAAGGGGTAAAAAATTCAGCTCGCGGCTGCCGTTAATACTCAGATCAAGGGAAAAATCATACCCTTCTTTCTCAGGATTGACGACAACCACAGTGCTCACTCCTGATTTAAATACTTCCTGTGCCTTAATCCCGGGGTCTGCAATCACTTCAGAGTTGCTCCACTTTATCCTAATCCTTTCCCTGATACCCTTCATGTCGGTAATGCCTAAAGAGAGAAAAGCGTCCTCCCAGAGTATATTTTCCCTGGAGATATTCAGGTTCTTCATATCTGGCATGGTAAAACGTCCGCTCAGATTCAACGTTGAATTATAGACAACAACATCATATATGCCGCGGTAACGGGTTTCTGTATCTATCTTTCCCGTTATGGAAAGGTCATCTGGCAGGAAATGGGCATAAAATGTTGCAAAAGTAGTGCGTCCGCGTTCGTCCTTTGTATAGGATTTAAATGGAACAGTCAGTACAGGTCCACCGATGGTCTGTTTTTTTCCCCATTTATTACTTATTTCATGCATGGCATTATTTCGTCGCGACTCCCTTTCGTGTATAAGCGATTTGACCATCCAGGCAGGAATTAAAAGGATAATGCAGAGTAATCCCATCACAATTAATCTGGCACTTATGGAAGTACTCAACCTCTGAAGTATGGGTATATTCGGCACAGGGTGCTCCTCTTTCTCTGACATATTGATTTTCGTCATTATTTAATCCTCCTTTATTTGATGTTTATCCCGCTCAGCATTTCCCAATGCTCTTTTACATTGAGAATGCTCATAGTAAGGCCATGACTTTACGATACAAAAGTTTCTTGAGGATAAATTGAAGTCTTTGTGAAAAAGAAGTGAAAAGTATGTGAAATGTAAAACTACTGGATAATTATTGCCGTACGGCTGGAAGAAGAAGCCTTCGCTGGCTCATATATTCCATTTACTTTGTGCTTCTCTTCCCCGTCGACACCCGCTCTGCGGAGTGGAAGGTGAGTGTTGCCACAGCTCCGCCATGTGAGGAGTTACTTAGTTTGAATTCTCCCCCATGGAGCATGGCGACCTCTTTAACGAGACTAAGCCCTAGCCCGGAGCTCTTCCTGCCTGTATCAGGCCGATTAAGGGAATAGAAACGCTCATGGACCCGTTGAAGGGCATAATCGGGAATTCCCGGACCATCATCGCTGACCGAGAATTTTACACTGTTGGCATCATGAGATAATACAACGGATATTTTTCCCTCATGAGGAGAAAATTCCACGGCATTCTGAAGGAGGTTTAATAGTGCATGACGGACCAGAAACCGTTCACCCTCAATGAAGCATTCACTATGACCGGTAATATCCAGATGCAGATCTTTTGCTTTTAACAGCGGAAGAATACTCTTTTTAACATCAACGACACTATCATGAAGGTTAAAAAACTCTTTTTCAGGC
The DNA here is from genome assembly GCA_947258735.1 of Thermodesulfovibrionia bacterium. The sequence continues at coordinate 4,809 of CAMYJJ010000192.1, forward strand.
GGGTTTTTCCTGCTCTCCAGAGAAGACAGCAACAGGAGTTTCTCCACTATCGTATTGATGCGCTTTGTCTCGCCCTGAATGTTATCGAGAAAACGTCTCCGTTGATTGGCAGGCATCTCTTCTTTTAACAGTTCAGCCGCCCCTTGAATGGCGGAAATGGGACTTTTAATTTCGTGGGTAAGGGTTTGCACATATTTTTCTATATAATGCTTTCCCTCAAGAGCATCCCTCATCTCTTCAAAAGAAATGCCGAGTTTCTTCACTTCTCCTTTTCCGAGTGAGGGGAGGGTGACTCTTTTTCCGTCACGTACATCTCTGGCATATTCCGTGAGCTTCTCGACAGGCCGTGTAATCATTCTGGAAAGGAACATACTGATAAGAATCATGGAAAGGAATATCACCAGTCCTGCCATAATGATCCTCGTCTTTGAACTTTCTACAAAGCTGTTGACTGTCTTTGTAGGTTTCCCGACGGAGAGGACTCCGATAATATCATCACCGGCGATTATCGGGGACGCAACGTACATAACGCTGGCTTCCGTGTCGAGGGGGTCTTCATGAGAGGTCCTTGCACCGTACCTGCCTCTTAACGTGAGATAGACATCGCGCCATTGGGAGTAGTCTGATCCAGTGGCGTTCCCCTCAATCGAGTCAAATATGACGATACCCGAGCTATCAGTAATGTACACGCGATAATCGACACCTTCTTTTCTGAAACCATACAGTTCAGAACCATAACTGCTGGACTCATAGATCTCGGCAGAAACCGGACGTGAATAAGCATCCTCAAAAGCAGCACGGAATAGTTCAACATCAACTTTTCCATTTTTGGCCGTCGTAGCAGCGAGCGAGGCCAGAACTCTTGAGGCATCAATGAGGGGTTCTTCAGTTACCTTCCGGTATTGTGGC
>CAMYJJ010000193.1 GCA_947258735.1 Thermodesulfovibrionia bacterium
TCATCACCAACAACATCTACCTCTACCGTTCTGCCTCTTCCCAGTCTGTTTTGAAAGATTCCGGCCTGCATACTAACACCAAACATTCCGGGTATTGCATAAATATTTCTCATAAATAAAGGTACCAGCTCTCCTGCCCTGTCTATACGCATACTTGTGGCCCCTGCTATATCAATTCTGTCAGCGCCGACATAGAACATGTTCTCAATTCCAGGTAATCCATCATGGTCCTTTCCGATAAGCTCCTTTGTAGCGGTAAAAAACTGCTCGCCAATGTCTCTTTTTTCGTTATAGGAGAGTCCCGGAGGCGGGATGAGCAGACTAATCACCAGGTTCCTGTTTCCCTGCGGCAGATACTCCATCTTGGGAACAAGCAGCCAGGCTGATATGATCGAAATGGCAGTTAACAGAACAACCGTGATTATCCTGGTTGCCGGAGTTTTTATTGTTATGCTTACCAGTTTCATTATAAAATTGACAATACTGCCTCCAAAAGATGTGAGCGCTGTTTTTCCTTTTACCTGTTCTTTCGTTCCTATAAAGCTGAACAGTTTGTCTGAAAGCATCGGGATGACTGATACAGAAACAAACAGGCTGAGTATTACAGCACAGCTGACAGCAATTGCAATGTCTCTGAAAAGCTGTCCTGCTTCCTCCTGAACAAATGCCACAGGAAGAAAAACAGCAACTGTTGTAAGTGTAGAGGCAAATACTGCTCCCCATACTTCCCGTGCCCCGTCATGGGCTGCCTGATATGGGGTTTTGCCCATTCCCCTGTGACGGTCTATATTCTCAAGTACCACAATCGCGTTATCAACCAGCATACCCACTGCAAAGGCAATACCTGCTAGACTGATAACATTAAGATTCCGGCCCAGCATATTCATAACAATAAATGTACCGATAACACTGATCGGGATCGCCACGGCAACGACAATTGTAGATGATACACTTCTCAGAAACAGGAGCAGGACAATAATGGCAAAAATGCCTCCAACAAGTATATTCCTTTTAACCAGATCGATAGCTCCCTGAATATAGGGTCTCTGGTCATACACCCAGTCGAGATATATCCCGTTGGGTTTCATCTTCTCTTCATTCAGCCAGTTAACTGTCTCTTCTGCCCGCCGGGTCATTTCCAGAATGTTTGTGCCGGGTTCAGGTTTGACGCCTATTGCCATTCCATCTTTTGAATTATGGATCATGGCCACGCTCTTTTTTTCAAATCCAAAATCAACTGTGGCGATATCAGATACCTTGATGCGTTTCTGACCATCAGATCGTATGATTATATTTTCTATGTCTTCAGGAGACCTGAACTGTGCAACTGTTCTCACCCTGTAATTTCTTCGTCCCACACCCATGGTTCCAGCTGATACATCAACATTCTCTGCCCTTAACAGATTTATAACCCCGTCAATAGTAAGATTGTATGAGGAAAGTTTCGCAGGATCAACAGTTATATGCATCTGTCTTTCCCTGCCTCCGCCGATAAACAGGTCAGCCACACCTTCTACACGCTCAAGGTATTGTCTCACCTCATTTTCAAAAAATGTCTTATATGTCCCAACGGGATGAGGATTGTCTTCATCAGACTTCATTATTATCCATATAACAGGAGAGGTCGCTGCGCCGGTAGCATTGATGACAGGCTTTTCAACATTTTCAGGATAGGAAGAAACTTCATTGAGTTTATTTGATACTCTCAGCAATGCTTCATCAACAACAGTGCCTATCGTAAAACGGAGCGTGACCGATCCCTGGCTGTTTAATGAGGAGCTTTCCATCTCGGTCAGACCCGGTATACCCTTCAGGGCCTTTTCCTGCTCTTCGATTATGTCCCTCTCTATTTCATAAGGGGTGGCTCCGGGCCAGACAGTCCTGACTTCAATCTCCGGTACTGTTACATCGGGAGTCAATTGATAGGGCATCTGAAAAAGCCCGATCAGGCCGAAGAGCACTATCAGAATAACACCGACAATAACAGTAACAGGTTTTTTTATAGAAAATTGAACTAAGTCCATATATTTAATTAAGCAGGTAGTAGCCAGTAGTTGGTAGTCAAGGAACTGCCATGACGTTCTATCCCCTAACTACCAGCTACTATCTACTGACTACTGTCTTTCTATTGGCTATTCTTTAACCATTACCGGCTGGCCCGGTCTCAGTCTTTCATGTCCTTTAATTATGACCTTCATGCCTTTGGCAAGCCCTTCAGCAGCAATACCGGCATTCATACCGGCATATCCTACTATTTCCACAGGGACCATCGTGGCCTCGGTTTCGTTGACTGTATATACAACCATATTTCCAAATGAATTGATCACAGCATCTCTCGGAACAATTAATGTATTTTTCCTGTCACCAGAAGGGAGGGTCACTTTGGCCTCCATTCCCTCAAAGAGAGAAAGAACATTTTTTGCTCTTATCTTTACAGGAAAGGTCCTTGTAGATATATCACCCCTGGGTACCAGATAAACAACCTTTCCTTCTATTTTATTGCCCCCTGCAAGTACATTCACCTTAATGCCTTTTTTTACATGGCCTATCATCGATTCAGGGATCTCGGCAATTATATCAATCATGTCATCCTTGGCAATGGACGCCACTGCCATCCCGGGAGATACCCATTCCCCCCTGTCAACATGTTTATCAAGGACTATTCCGTCAAAGGGCGCCCTGATAGTTTTCATTGCAAGTTCTGTTTCAAACTGCTCTACTTCTGACCTGAAAGATAATGCCTTTTTTTCAAGGTTCCCCACAGAGAAACGTCTGTCATCATACGTCTGTTCAGAAATGAGTTCCTCCTTGTAAAGGTTGGCAGCCCTTGCCAGGTCTTTTTGCGCTTTTTCCAGATCAGACAGCACCTGCTCGTACCCTGCTACCCTGGCCTGGACAGTCTTTTCCAGAAGATCAGAATTGAGCTTTACTAGTGGTTGTCCCCTGTTAATTCTCTGTCCCTCTTCAAAACTCACTTTTTCGACCTTACCGCTCACTTCAGACGCAACATCAGACACTTCCTGGAAATAAACTGTCCCTATAAAGTCACTCTCAGGAGTTACCATTCCAGACACAATTTCTGAAACAACCACTATAGCAGGAGGCATACCCCCTGATTTTTTTTCTTCTCCATACACAGAGGCATATAAAATCAAAATGAATGGAATTATTAATAAACCTGTTTTCTTAGACATCGCTATGCTCCTTCTGTCAGAATTGACCCGGACAATGCATCACATAATGCAGATGTTGGGAAGTATTTAATCAATGATCAGTTCCAAGACTTTCTAACAGCACTCCTGCCGCGTGTTTCATTTTAATAATTGCGTGCTGATAATCATATTGAGCATTTGCCAGTTCCCGTTCTGCTGTCACAAGCAGCGTGTTGGCATCTATTACATCTATACTGTCCGCCAGACCATACTGGAACTGTTTTTCCACAGAATTAAAGTTATCAGTTGCATACGTTACTTCCGCTTTGAGCTGATCAATAATAGAAGAAACTGAAATCACATTCAGGTAGGCCTCTTCGATCTCTATATCAATCAATCTGGTCGCGTCCTTAACAACATACTCTGCCTGTCTCAATTTAGCCTTTGCCTCTGCTACTTCTGCCATTCTCAGCCCGCCCTCATAAAAGGGAAAATCAATTTTGACTGCTCCATAAATTCTTTCGTCCAGTTCAAAAGATCGGGCCGGTTCATTCTCCTCCCGCATGTAAACTCCCTCAAGAGTAAGATTCGGCCAGTATGACCCCCTGTTATACTTGACTTCCTTTTCTGCAACAGACAGATCAATATTCATGGACCTTATCTCTGCCCTTTTATCACGTGCGATGTCTTTTAAACACTCCAGTACGTGCTTTGCGCAGTTCCCCGTAATATTACTGATTACAGATGTGCCATTATCGTCATCACGAAACTGAGGGTCTTTCACCTGTATATTACCTTCAATGCCTGCCAGACTGGCAAGGAGCGATCTTGAGAGTATCATGGAGTTATCAGCCCGTATCAGTTCTGATCTCGCACCGGCCAGTTCTGCTTCAGCCCTTAACAGTGCTGTTTTCGTAGCATCTCCCACTTCCACCCGTGTTCTGGAGGCATTTCTATGTTTCTCCAGCCGCTTTACATTGACAGAGGCTATTTCACCGGCCTTTTTTGACTTCATGAGATTAAAATACGAACCGGCAACATCAAGCAGTCTTCTTTCTTTAGCTGCCTGCAAAGAGTATCTGCCTTTATTAATATTGTCTTTTGCGATGCTGTAGGCAGTCAATTCCCTGCCGCTGAAAGAAAAGGTCTTTTCGATGCTTACTCCCCACTGGTTGGTATAATCCGGCTGTAACAGCCCGAAAGGCGAACTCTTTTCTTCCGAGTAATTGGTATGATTTGCAAATGCTGAGAAGGTGGGTATAAAAACAGATACGGCCTTTTTTCTGTTCAATTCAGCTATTGAAAGGTCTTCCTCAGAAATTTTGATCGTTTCACTCCTCTCAAGAGAGAGCATGAATAATTCATCAAGTGAGTACTCCTGCCCCAGCGCAATCAATGGCACAGAAATCAACAATATACAGACAATAATTGATAAGCTCATTTTCATTTTGAATTTCTCACACGTTATGTTCTATATCACTTCAAACTTCTTACTTCTTAGTTCCTACTTATCACCCGAACAATGCTTCTAAAAACTCTGCAGGATGAAAGTCCTGAAGGTCCTCAACCGCTTCCCCCACTCCAATTAATTTTACAGGAATATTTAACTCTTTGTTAATAGCAAGAATTATCCCTCCCTTTGCCGTGCCGTCAAGCTTGGTAAGGGCTATTCCTGTAATTCCTACGGCCTCATTGAAAATCTTTGCCTGAGTGATCGCATTCTGACCGGACGTCGCGTCCACAACCAGAAGGATCTCATGAGGAGCAGAAGCTTTTTCCCTGCTTATGACCCGTTTTATTTTCTTCAGCTCCTCCATCAGGTTTGATTTTGTATGCAGCCTGCCGGCAGTGTCTATTATAACAACATCAGAACCCCTTGACTTGGCAGATGCAACAGCATCAAATGCTACTGCAGCAGGGTCAGCACCGCTCCTGTGTTTAACTATCTGGGCCCCGGCCCGGTCAGCCCAGATTTCAAGCTGTTCAATCGCTGCGGCCCGGAATGTGTCTGCAGCTGCAAGAGTAACTGAAAAGCCATGGTCCGTGAAACGCCTGGCAAGCTTTCCTATGGTCGTTGTTTTTCCGACTCCGTTCACCCCTACTGTCAATACGACATAAGGGTCTTCACCTGCACTCATAAGCGGATGCCCCACTTTAAGGATTTTTTTTGCTTCTCCCATAAATGCCTCTGTCAGGTCACGCTCATTCCTGATCTTCTCATCCCTTACTCGTTCCCTCAATGCTTCTGTAATTGAATCAGCTGCCTGCGGGCCGACATCAGCCATGATAAGAAGTTCCTCAAACTCATCAAGGAGTGCATCATCAACTTTTCTTCCCTTTGCCAGTTTTTCCGTGTCTTCCACAAGGGATTGTCTTGTCTTAAACAGTCCCTTCTTCAGCTTGTTAAACAGTCCCAAAATATACTCCTTTTCTACGGAACATATAATAATGATGCAGCGCTATGACTCCAGTAAAACAATCCTTGTACAATTGCTGAACCATTATTGAACAACATTTTATTTT